>CAZEDA010000014.1:0-24941 GCA_964510915.1 uncultured Rhodocyclaceae bacterium
GCAAGCGCTACATGCTGCACCCCAACAAGGGCGGCATCATCTTCGTGTACAACGCGGATCCGTCGCACGCCCCCCTGAAGGTCGAGAACGCCTACATGCTGGGCAAGACCTTCAACTACATCAAGGGCGTCGATGCCAAGACGGGCCAGCTGATCGGCCGTCGTGAACTGCCGGAAGGCAAGCACGCCAACGTCTGCCCCGCGATCGATGGCGCGATCTCCTGGAACACCGGCGCGTACAACCCCAACACGGGTCTGCTGTACAAGGTCGGTCAGGAATGGTGCTTCGACATCGAGGTGGTCAAGGCTGATCCGCCCCCCGCGTTCTCCGGTCAGGCGTACTTCGGCGCGAGCTGGACGTCCGTCCACCCGGCTGGCCGCAAGGCGTTCGGTCACGTGTCTGCGCGCGATCCGCTCACGGGCAAGATCAAGTGGGAGAAGGAGTACAAGTATCCCCCGCTCGCCAGCCTGCTGGCGACCAAGGGTAACCTGGTGTTCGTGCCGGGTGCCGATGGTCGCTTCGACGCGCTGGATGCCCGCACGGGTGCCACCCTGTGGACGCACAACAACGGTATCGGCCATCACGGCGGCACCATCAGCTACACGGCAAACGGCAAGCAGTACGTCGCTGTCGTGACCGGCTGGGGCAGCCACGTGTCCGGCAACTACTGCCCGTTGTTCGGCGAGCCCTTCTGCAGCATGCCGACCGACGCTGGCCAGCTGCTCGTGTTCGCACTGCCGTAAGCTGCAAGTCTGATCGGGGCGCCAAGTTGTCGTAAACGCCCCGACTTGACTGACGTTCAAGCGGGCGAGGGTTTAAATCCTCGCCCGTTTTTTCGAATCCACCGGAGATCGAGGTAATGATGAAGCAAGCCCCCAACAACACCTGGCGCCGCATGCTGTCGTCGGGCGTTTGTTTGACGGCGCTCCTGGCGCCGATCGGGCATTCCAGCACGCTGGCTGCGGATGAAGCAGGTAGTTCGGACGCTGCGGCCGCCCCTGCCGCTCCCGCGGAGAAGCCAAAAGTCGACGTGCGCAAACTGTTTGCGATGAACTGCTCGTGGTGCCACGACGGCTACGGCATGCATGCCGGCAAGGGCCCGAAACTCGCCGGCACGACGCTGTCGCACGAACAGGTGTACCTGCGGATCGAGAAAGGCAAGTCCGGGGCGATGCCCGGATTCGGCAAGGTGCTGTCGAAGGACCAGATCCAGGCGTTCGTGGATTACATCAAGGCACTACCCAGCGAGTAAGTCGACGCAGGTTCAGCGCCTACTTCCGGGACTGTGTTAACAGGCAGTGTCGGGGCGGGCGAAACAGGCGATTACCGCTGGATTGGAGGTCGGGTCCTTCCGGACCCACCTCAAGAGGCAGGATTCCGCGTCGGACTTACTTGGCGCTCGGAACTCGCAGAAACTCGAACCGCAGCTTGAAGCCGCCGTACCGCGCGAATCCCTTGAGAGCGGACGGTTGGTCCCCATCCACGGGAATGTCAGCGGTCAGCATCTTTCCGTCTTCCCCCTTCACCCGAAAACGCAGACGACCACCTTCGGCTTCCAGATCGGTGACAGGCAGGGCCCCCGCACCGAAGTTCTCATTGTTGGTCATGGAAAGCGTGCCACCCTCCCTGCCAGCTGCGGGCAGGATGAGTTCCGCCGTACCGCTGGTCATGCCCAGATACCACGGCCCCCTCCAAACCCCTGCCAGAGGCGACGTCGACTCCGCATGGGTCACTGTGACGACCGACAAGGCCAACGTACCCAACGCTGCAGCAATACCTCGACGACGAACGCTTCGTCCCCAAGAGCGCAGTCCGAGCAACGTCATTCCGATCATCGAGGCAACTCCATGCAATAGCGGGGAATGGTGCAGGCTTGCGCGACACCGCCTGAGTTTCTGCAACTCCATTCACACTAGAGGCAGGTGCGATAGTCAGATTCTGAAGCAGTTCGATTGGTCACCACAGCGAGCGACTGGACCGGTGCGCGCACCATCAAATTGAAGAACGATCGAAGATCGGACGCTCAACAGACTGCACACACCGGAGCGGCACAACTGCTTGCCAAGTGACTGCCGGCACGGATCTCGGACCAAACGAGGTGCGAGACCCGTGCCTGGCTTATGAGCCTTACGCGACGCTGTTCTCTTCTTCCTTGGGGGCAGCCGGAGCATCCGTCGCTTCGGGGAAGGCGAGCACCACCTTCTCGTCCGCATCGAGGTCCACCAGCACCTTGCCGCCGCCTGCAAGACGTCCGAACAGGAGTTCGTCCGCGAGAGCCTTCCGGATCGTGTCCTGAATGAGACGGGCCATCGGCCTGGCACCCATGAGAGGGTCGAATCCGTTCTTGGCGAGATAATCCTTGAGCGCCGCCGTGAAGGTGACATCGACCTTCTTCTCGTGGAGCTGCTCCTCCAACTGCATGAGGAACTTGTCCACCACGCGGATGATGATGTCGTAGTCGAGCGCGGCGAAGGAGATGATCGCATCCAGCCGGTTGCGGAACTCCGGCGTGAACATGCGCTTGATTTCGGCCATCTCGTCGCCGGCCTGCTTGCCGAGCGTGAAACCGATCGCCGACTTCGCCAGCGTCTCGGCGCCGGCATTGGTCGTCATGATGATCACGACGTTGCGGAAGTCTGCCTTGCGTCCGTTGTTGTCCGTCAACGTTCCGTGGTCCATGACCTGGAGCAGGATGTTGAAGACATCCGGGTGCGCCTTCTCGATTTCGTCGAGAAGAAGCACGGCGTAAGGGTGCTTCGATATCGCTTCCGTCAGCAGACCGCCCTGATCAAAGCCGACATAGCCGGGAGGAGCGCCGATGAGCCGGGATACCGCATGCCGCTCCATGTACTCGGACATGTCGAAGCGGATCAGTTCGACGCCAAGGACGTAAGCCAGCTGACGCGCCACTTCGGTCTTGCCGACACCCGTGGGCCCCGAGAACAGGAAGGAGCCGATGGGCTTCAGAGGGTTCCCTAGACCGCTGCGCGACATCTTGATCGCCGCCGACAAGGCGTCGATCGCCCGATCCTGTCCGAAGACCACCGCCTTCAGATCGCGATCGAGTGTCTTGAGGGCATTGCGATCATTGGAGGACACGTTCTGCGGGGGGATCCTCGCGATCTTCGCGATGATGTCCTCGATGTCGTGCTTGCCGATGACCTTGCGCTGCTTGGACTTGGGCAGGATGCGCTGAGCAGCACCCGCCTCGTCGATGACGTCGATCGCCTTGTCTGGCAGGTGCCGATCGTTGATGAACCGGGCAGAGAGCTCGGCCGCAGACGTCAGCGCCGCTTCCGTGTATCTCACGCCATGGTGCGCCTCGAAGCGAGTCTTGAGGCCGCGCAGAATGGCGACCGTCTCGTCGACGGTGGGCTCGGTCACGTCGATCTTCTGGAACCGACGGGACAACGCATGATCTTTCTCGAAGATGCCGCGGAACTCGTTGTACGTCGTCGCACCGATGCACTTCAACTGACCGGATGAGAGTGCCGGCTTGAGCAGGTTCGACGCGTCCAGCGTCCCGCCCGAGGCCGCACCGGCGCCGATCAGGGTGTGGATCTCGTCGATGAAGAGGATGGCGTTCGGATTGTCGGTCAGTTGCTTGAGCACTGCCTTCAGCCGCTGCTCGAAATCGCCACGGTACTTCGTCCCGGCCAGCAGCGCTCCCATGTCGAGTGCATACACGACGCAGTGGCTGAGAATGTCGGGAACCTGCCCTTCGATCACACGACGGGCCAGGCCTTCAGCGATGGCAGTCTTGCCAACGCCGGCCTCGCCCACCAGCAGGGGATTGTTCTTGCGTCGGCGGCATAGAGTCTGGATCACACGCTCCACCTCGCGGTCCCGACCGATCAGCGGATCGATCTTGCCGGCGATCGCCAGTGCATTGAGGTTCTGCGTGTAAGCCTCGAGCGCACCGCCGGACTGCGGCTCCTGCTCGGCCTCGGCATCGGCCTCCTGCTTGGCCGGCTGACTGTTGCTCTGAGGAACCTTGCTGATGCCGTGGGAGATGAAGTTCACGACATCCAGACGAGTCACACCCTTCTGGTGAAGGAAGTAGACGGCGTGCGAGTCTTTTTCGCCGAAGATCGCGACCAGCACGTTGGCGCCGGTCACCTCTTTCTTGCCGGAGGACTGGACGTGGAGAATCGCGCGCTGGATGACCCTCTGGAAGCCGAGGGTGGGTTGAGTATCGACCTCGTCACCGGTCACGACCGGCGTGTGCTCGTTGATGAAATCGCTCAGCTGCTTGCGCAACTCTTCGATGTTCGCCGCACATGCCCGGAGCACTTCGGATGCGGACGGGTTGTCCAGCATCGCGAGCAGCAGATGCTCCACGGTGATGAACTCATGGCGCTTCTGCCTGGCTTCCATGAATGCCATGTGCAGACTGACCTCGAGTTCCTGAGCAATCATCAAGTTTCCTCCATCACACACTGCAGCGGATGCTGGTGCTGTCTCGCGTGGGAAACCACTTGCTCTACCTTGGTTGCCGCGACGTCCTTTGGAAAGACCCCGCAAACCCCCATGCCCTCGCGATGCACTTTCAGCATCACCTGTGTCGCCTGCTCGCGCGTCATGCTGAAGAAGCTCTGCAGGACGCCAACCACGAAATCCATCGGTGTGTAGTCGTCGTTCAGCAGAAGAACCTTGTAAAGCGGTGGAGGCTTTACCTTCTGCTTCTCGACCTCAAGGACACCGCTCTCGCGAGGACCCGTTGCCATGACCGTACCGCTACCGACGTGCCGAAACAGTTGTTCCGGGCGACGAGCCTATTGTGCGCGTTGCCCGGAAATTTACAAGGGGCGCCCTGCTCGGGAAAACGCCCTTGCCCACTATGCCAAAGCCTTCATGTTGGCGATCATCGCCGCACCGAAACCGGAGCACGATACCTGGGTTGCACCGGTCATCAGCCGCGCGAAATCGTAAGTCACGGTCTTGGCCGAAATGGCCGCCTCCGTGCTGCGGATGATGAGATCCGCGGCCTCCACCCAACCCATGTGACGAAGCATCATCTCTGCAGACAGGATCAGCGAACCAGGGTTCACGTAATCCTTGCCCGCGTACTTCGGCGCCGTTCCGTGGGTCGCCTCGAACATGGCGACGGAGTCCGACAGATTGGCTCCCGGTGCAATTCCGATACCACCCACCTGGGCGGCAAGCGCATCGGAGATATAGTCGCCGTTCAGGTTCAGCGTCGCGATCACGTCGTACTCTTCCGGACGAAGCAGGATCTGCTGGAGGAACGCATCGGCGATGACATCCTTGATCACGATCCCGCCGGGAAGTTTCATCCAGGGACCGCCGTCGAGCAGCTGCCCCCCGAATTCCTTCTGGGCGAGGGCATAGCCCCAGTCACGGAACGCGCCTTCCGTGTACTTCATGATGTTGCCCTTGTGAACCAGGGTCACCGACTTCCGCCCGTTCGTGATGGCGTACTGGATGGCCTTGCGCACGAGGCGCTCCGTGCCCTCGCGGGAGACCGGCTTGATGCCGATGCCCGACGTCGCGGGGAAGCGGATCTTCTTGACGCCCATTTCGCCAGTCAGGAAACCGATGATCTTTTTCGCAGCATCCGACTCGGCCTGCCACTCGATACCGGCGTAGATGTCCTCCGAATTCTCCCGGAAGATCACCATTTCGGTCTTCTCGGGGTTCTTCAGCGGGCTCGGGACGCCCGCGAAGTAGCGTACCGGCCGGAGGCAGACATACAGATCGAGTTCCTGGCGCAGGGCGACGTTGATAGACCGGATGCCGCCACCGACCGGCGTGGTCAGCGGCCCCTTGATCGACACGACGTACTCCTTCGCCGCCTCGAGCGTCTCGTCCGGCAGCCATACGTTCTCGCCATAGACGCGCGTGGACTTCTCCCCCGCGAAAATCTCCATCCAGGTGATCTCGCGACGCCCGCCGTACGCCACCTTCACCGCGGCGTCGACCACGTTCTTCATCACCGGGGTGATGTCGACACCGGTCCCGTCACCCTCGATGAACGGGATGATGGGACGGTCGGGAACGCTCAGGCTGAAATCTGCATTGACGGAGATCTTCTCGCCCGACTGAGGCACCTTGATATGTTTGTACATCGATCACCTTTCGCGACTGTGAATGGACACGGGAGGATCGCCGACTCTTGCCCGGCGCCCATCCCTGGCCCTCCTCGCGACGCGTTGGCATCGCTGGAGGTCTGACTGCGGGAGTTTAGTCGACCCTGCAGACCTTGGCGACGCGACCGAACCGACGCGCCAAGGGCCCGTTGAAGCAGGCTTCCATGGAGTACCGACGCCTCGCCCCCCCTTCCACGGACATTGGACTAGTCCGATCGAAGATTCAAGTACCGCGATCGAATACAAGATCCCGCATGGCGGGATCCCGGCCATCTCACCTTTTACAAACCACTGATTCAAAACGGTCGCGACTGCGATGTTGGCTTATGTTGCGCTGCGCCATCCGGCCGGTATACTCAAATCGTCACAACGTCGCCTCTCTAGGGGGGAGGTGACGTCTCCGAGGCGGTCCCCAAACGGACAGCTTCTCCCGGCCGAAGGGATCCGACCCCCCATGGCCAAGTGCGAACCCGCATCGGCGTGCACGCTTCTTGCGCCGCGGGCGATCTGTCTGCGCGGTGACCGGCTCGGGCCTGAACCTGCGATTCGCTTGGCGGTCGCGGATTCCCGGGCAAGACGGCGCCATCGAACCATCCGGAGTGGAGAACAATCAAGTGAGTCAATCAATCGCACAAATGGAGAAGGACTGGGCGGAGAATCCGCGTTGGAAGGGCATCACCCGCCCCTACACCGCCAAGGACGTCGACCGTCTCCGCGGTACCGTGCACATCGAGCACAGCCTTGCCCGCCGCGGCTCGGAGAAGCTCTGGGATCTCCTGCACAAGGAACCCTTCATCAATGCGCTTGGCGCCATGACCGGCAATCAGGCCATGCAGCAGGTCAAGGCCGGCCTCAAGGCCATCTACCTGTCCGGCTGGCAGGTCGCCGCGGACGCCAACATCGCCGGTGAAATGTATCCGGATCAGTCCCTGTACCCGGTCAACAGTGTCCCTGCGGTCGTTCGTCGCATCAACAACACGCTCATCCGCGCGGACCAGATCCATCACTCCGAGGGCAAGGACGGCACCGACTGGTTCGCCCCGATCGTCGCGGATGCGGAAGCCGGATTCGGCGGCGTGCTGAACGCCTTCGAACTGATGAAGGCCATGATCGAAGCCGGCGCTGCGGGCGTCCACTTCGAAGATCAGCTCGCGGCCGCCAAGAAATGCGGTCACATGGGAGGCAAGGTCCTCGTGCCGACCCAGGAAGCCGTACAGAAGCTCGTCGCCGCCCGGCTGGCAGCGGACGTGATGGGCGTACCGACTCTCCTGTTCGCCCGCACGGATGCGGAAGCCGCCAATCTCGTCACTTCGGACTTCGACGAGAACGACAAGCCCTTCTGCACCGGTGAGCGCACTTCGGAAGGCTACTACCGGGTCATGAACGGCCTGCAGCAGGCAATCTCCCGCGGCCTCGCCTACGCGCCGTACGCCGACCTTATCTGGTGCGAGACCGGCAAGCCCGATCTCGAGTTCGCCCGCCAGTTTGCCGAGGCCATCCATCGCAAGTTCCCGGGCAAGCTGCTGTCGTACAACTGTTCGCCTTCCTTCAACTGGAAGAAGAACCTCGACGACGCGACCATCGCCAAGTTCCAGCGCGAACTCGGCGCGATGGGCTACAAGTTCCAGTTCATCACGCTCGCCGGCTTCCACTCGCTGAACTACGGCATGTTCGAGCTCGCCTACGGCTACGCGCGCGACAACATGACGGCGTTCGTCGAACTGCAGCAGAAGGAGTTCGCGGCCGCCGACAAGGGCTTCACCGCGGTCAAGCACCAGCGCGAAGTCGGAACCGGCTACTTCGACGAAGTCACCCAGGTGATCCAGTCCGGCCAGTCTTCCGTGACAGCGCTGACCGGCTCTACCGAAGAAGAGCAGTTCGCGTAACGACACATCGTTCCGCTCAGCCCGTGGCCGGCCTCCGGTCACGGGTTTTTTGTTGCCGCTGTCATGCCGCAAGAACTGATACCATAATACGGAATATCAATCCCAAGTTCCCCCTTCGGAGCACGTCATGAGCACTCCCGCGTTCGGACCCGGAATCGAGGTCCTCGCCCCCATTTCCCCTGAGTTCGCCGAGATCCTCACACCGCAGGCGGTCGAATTCCTCGCCAAGCTGCAGCGCGCCTTCGGCGCCCGCCGTGTGGAACTTCTGGAGCGCCGCCGCGCGCGTCAGGCCGAACTCGATGCGGGCAAGCTCCCCGGCTTCCTGCCCGAGACCCAGGCAATCCGCGAAGGCGACTGGAAGGTGGCTTCCGTCCCGGCAGACCTGCAGGATCGCCGCGTGGAAATCACCGGGCCGACGGATCGCAAGATGGTGATCAACGCCCTCAATTCCGGGGCGAACATGTTCATGGCGGACTTCGAGGACTCGAGCACGCCCACCTGGGAGAACCAGGTTCAGGGGCAGATCAACATGCGGGACGCGATCGATCGGACGATCTCGTTCGCCAGTCCTGAAGGCAAGCAGTACCGTCTGAACGACAAGACCGCCACCCTGCTCGTCCGGCCCCGTGGCTGGCACCTGGAGGAGAAGCATGTCCGGATCGACGGCAAGCCCATGTCGGGCAGCCTGTTCGATTTCGGTCTGTACTTCTTCCACAACGCTGCCAAGCGTGTGAAGCAGGGCTCGGGGATCTACCTCTATCTCCCCAAGATGGAGAGTCACCTCGAAGCGCGCCTGTGGAACGACGCGTTCGTCTTCGCCCAGAAGGAACTCGGCCTGCCGCTGGGCACGGTCAAGGCGACCGTCCTCATCGAGACCATCATGGCGACGTTCGAGATGGAGGAAATCCTCTACGAACTGCGCGACCACTCGGCCGGCCTCAACTGCGGTCGCTGGGACTACATCTTCTCGTGCATCAAGAAGTTCAAGAAGCAGCCCGACTTCATTCTCGCGGATCGCGGTCTCGTGACCATGACCAGCCCGTTCATGCGCGCGTACTCGCTGCTCCTCATCAAGACGTGCCACAAGCGCGGCGCGTTCGCGATGGGCGGCATGGCGGCCCAGATCCCGATCAAGAACGACCCGACCGCCAACGATGCGGCCATCGCCAAGGTTCGAGCCGACAAGGAACGCGAGGTGAACGACGGACACGACGGAACCTGGGTTGCCCATCCCGGTCTCGTGCCGATCGCCCGCGAAGCGTTCGACAAGGTCATGAAGACGCCCAACCAGATCCACCGTCAGCGCGACGACGTTCAGGTGAGCGAAAAGGACCTCCTCGACTTTCGCCCCAACGGCCCGATCACCGAGCAGGGATTGCGGATCAACATCAATATCGGGATCCAGTATGTCGGCGCCTGGCTGGCCGGGACCGGTTGCGTGCCGATCTTCAATCTCATGGAAGACGCCGCCACGGCGGAGATCTCCCGCGCACAGATCTGGCACTGGATCCGCAGCCCGAAGGGCGTTCTCGACGACGGCCGCAAGGTGACTCGCGAGATGTTCCAGGCGCTGGTGCCGCAGGAACTGGCAAAGGTGCGCGAGATTCTGGGAGACAAGCAGTACGCCGCCGGCAAGTACGACGAGGGTGCGAAGATGTTCGAGGAACTGACGCTCGCCGAGGAGTTTGCCGAGTTCCTGACGCTGCCGGCTTATGACTACGTGATCGCCCACGAGCATCGCTGAGTATCAAAGCCGCCGATGGCCCGGGTCGTCCTGCTCAACAAACCCTTCGGGGTGTTGTGTCAGTTCACCGGGCCTCCCGGTGCGCCGACCCTGGCGGACTACGTCAAGGTGCCCGGGGTCTACCCGGCAGGACGCCTGGACACCGACAGTGAAGGGCTTCTGGTCCTGACCGACAGCGGACCGTTGCAGACACGCCTGTCGGACCCGAAGCACAAGACGTGGAAACGCTATTGGGTCCAGGTGGAAGGGGAACCGGACGACGGTGCCCTGGAAGCACTCCGCGCGGGTGTCCGCTACCGGGATGTCCTCACGCTGCCGGCACGGGCCGAGCGGATGGAGGAACCAGCCGGTCTGTGGCCCCGCGATCCCCCGGTCCGTTTCCGGGCGGCCATTCCCACATCCTGGCTTTGCCTTGAAATCCGCGAGGGGCGCAACCGCCAGGTTCGACACATGACCGCCGCCGTGGGCTTCCCGACGCTCAGATTGATCCGGGCACAGGTCGGGGACTGGGCTCTCGCCGATCTTGCCCCAGGCGCCTCACGCCTGGTGGAGATAGCGGAAATCGCCGCCGAGGCTCACCGTACCGGACGCCCCCCGGGAACGAAAAACCCGCCGGGAGGCGGGTTTCGCAAGGCGAGGAACCGACGCTGAATCAGCGCTTCATCCGCCGACGGCCTGCCACGAGGGCCGCGCCGATGGCACCGAGAAGAGCAATGGAGCCAGGTTCTGGCACAGTACCGCCCGTCGTCCGCTGCCGACCCAAGAAGATCACCTCATTCGCAGACGGGGCCGGCTCAGTGCTCCCGACCGGTGCCGTCATTGTGTAAGAGCCTGCCGGCGACGGGTTCTTGTCACTGAAACTTACGCCCAACATAGAAAACGCCAAGAAGCCATCGATTGCGGCACCCGAGCTATCTCCGAGGCGGACAAGTGCAAGAATGTCCAGATCAATGCTGAACGGTCCACCATTAAGGTCCGAGGCGCTAATGTCAACCCCGCCCGAGACGCCCCCTCTCGGATTTAACGTAGCTTTCCATTCAAGCAAGAAACGATTGAAACCGTTGGTTCCATCGTCACCGTCATAACCGAGAACAGACCACCCGGATGCGCCAGTGGCGGACTTGGCCATCCGCTCTACGGCGCTTGCCTTGTCGATGGTGATTTTGCCAATCAAATCAGAGGCGCTAATGTCCGCATCCGATACGGCAGTACATGTCCCATTGACACCACCCAACGTCATCGACGACGTGTTGCAGGCGGCCGCAGAGGCCAAGCCTGGCATGAGGAAAGCGGCTCCGAGAGCCAGCGCGGGCAAGGAAGAACGAAACGGCATCATGACGGAGCCCTCGAAATCAAAAGTCTGAACACGTCGCGACCAGCACGATTCAAGCCACGCAGTTTTTAGCCATAAACAACAATTGCTTATTGTTTAACTCGTCGGAAAATCTTTCAGCATCGTAAGCTGTGTCGACGTCTCCGATCAGCGACTGGGGTGTTATCGAGCGTGGCCTTGGGAAGATCTGCGAGGCTAACTGCAGGCGAGCCGTCCGTAAAGGGAAGAACTGCCTCCGACCGCGCTTTGACGCAATAGCCCCCCTCCCGTATCCTCGAGTTGCCTCCAGGATGGTCGGTTGGAAGGCGTTTTGCCGACACTGTCAGCGGCGATCTGACGCCGCGGCTCGGTGGAGGTGTGAGCAGGACCCGAAAGGCAGCGCCTCAGCACTGCCTTTTTCATTTTCAGCAGGCACGCCGGCTGCCGGAGTCGCGCGATTGAACGAATGGAACGAGCTGTTCAAGACGGCGGTGGGTCTTCTGGCCATCGTGAATCCCATTGGCGGAATCCCCGTCTTTCTCGGAATGACGGAGAACGCGACGATCGCGGAACGCCGCCGGATCGCTCGTACCGCCGCAATCACCGTCTTCGTCGTGCTGGGGCTGTCATCCATCCTCGGCACGCTTGTGCTGGAGTTCTTCGGCATCAGCATCCCGTCCTTCCAGGTGGGGGGCGGCATTCTTCTGATGCTTCTCGCCGTGTCGATGATGCAGGCGCGCGAATCCGGTCTGCGCCAGACCCCGCAGGAGTCCGAGGAGGCCGCCGCGCGCCAGGCCATTGCCGTCGTGCCGCTCGCGATTCCACTGCTCGCCGGGCCCGGCGCCATCAGCACGATGATCATCGCCAGTCATCGGGTCCCGGGATTCCTCTACCAGCTGAAGCTCCTGGTTCCTGCCGCCCTGATCGGCCTCGCCGTCTGGCTCACTCTGCTGGTGAGCGTCCGCCTGTCCCATCGCCTGGGCACTACCGGCATGAACATCGTCACCCGCCTGATGGGGCTGGTACTCGCCGCCCTGGCCGTGGAGTTCATCGCGAGGGGGCTCCAGGAACTGTTCCCTTCGCTCGGAGGCTGACATGAGATGGGCCCCGCACGTCACTGTCGCCTGCCTCGCCGAGCACGAGGGTCGTTTCCTGGTCGTGGAGGAGTCCACGCCGGATGGGCTCAGGATCAATCAGCCTGCCGGTCATCTGGAAGACGGTGAATCGCTGGTCGACGCCATGGTGCGCGAAGCTCTGGAGGAAACGGCCCACCACGTGGTGCCGGAAGCGCTGGTGGGCATCTACCGCTGGCGGCACCCGACGCATGGGCATACCTACTTGCGTTTCGCCTTCGCCGCCCGCATTGATCGGGTTGAGGCCGGGCGCGCGCTCGACGAGGGGATCGTCCGCGCCCTTTGGGTCACTCCGGACGAACTCCGCGCGAGTGCAGATCGGCATCGCAGCCCCCTCGTGCTCACTTGCGTCGAAGATCACCTTTCCGGTCGACGTTTTCCGCTCGATCTCCTGCGCGACTTTCCCCTGATGGAGGATCACCGCTGATGTCACAGACCAGGAAGTCCAGGGTGGTCGTGGGTCTCTCCGGCGGGGTCGATTCCGCGGTGGCCGCGTGGCTGCTCAAGGAGGCGGGGCACGAGGTGATCGGTGTCTTCATGAAGAACTGGGAAGACGACGACACCGACGAGCATTGCACCAGCCGCGAGGATCTGGTCGACGCCGTTTCCGCCGCCGAGGTGCTGGGCATCGAGGTCGAGGCGGTCAACTTCGCGGCGGAGTATCGCGAGCGTGTGTTCAGCCTGTTTCTCGCCGAGTACCGCGCCGGCCGCACCCCGAACCCCGACGTGCTCTGCAACAGCGAGATCAAGTTCAAGGCCTTCCTCGATCACGCGATCGCGATGGGCGCCGACCACATCGCCACCGGTCACTACGCCGGCGTGCGCGAAGTCGACGGTCTGTTCCACCTCCTCAGAGCGCAGGACGCGTCCAAGGACCAGAGCTACTTTCTTCACCGGCTCAACCAGACACAGCTGTCGCGCGCCCTGTTCCCCCTCGCATCCTGGCTCAAGCGCGACGTGCGCGCCTGTGCGGAGCGCATCGGCCTGCCGATGCACGCGAAGAAGGACTCCACCGGCATCTGCTTCATCGGCGAAAGGCCTTTCCGCGAGTTCCTGAACCGCTATCTGCCGAAGGAGCCCGGCGACATGGTGACACCCGACGGACGCCGCATGGGCCGCCACCTGGGACTCATGTACTACACGATCGGGCAGCGGCAGGGGCTGGGCATCGGCGGCGAAGGCGCGCCCTGGTACGTGGCCGGCAAGCGCATCGCCGCCAACGAACTGGTCGTGGTCCAGGGTCACGAGCACCCCGCGCTGCGCGCCGACGCCCTCGCCGCCGGAGACTGGTCGTGGACGACGGGCGCCCCGCCCGCGTACGGCGTGGCACTCGGCGGGAAGACCCGTTATCGCCAGACCGACGCCGCCTGCCGCCTGGAACCCTCTTCCGAATCGGACCTGGGGATCGTGCGCTTCGACCAGCCCCAATGGGCTGTCACGCCCGGGCAATCGGTGGTGCTCTACGACGGCGACGTGTGCCTCGGTGGCGGCATCATCGAACGGGCGCTGACCGAACGCGCATCAGGCGATCAGCCCGTGGACCAGGCTGCGTAGTTCCGGCAACAGTTCGTCCTCGAACCACGGATTGCGCTTGAGCCAGCCCGTGTTCCGCCAGCTCGGGTGCGGCAGCGGCAGGAACTCAGGCAGGTAGTCGCGAAACGCACGGACCGTCGCCGTCATGCCGCCTGCAGCTGCGCGCTTCAGGTAGTGCCGCTGGGCATAGCCTCCGACCAGCAGGGTCAGCGAGACTCGCGGCAGTGCTGCCCGCAGACGCCCGTGCCACAGCGGCGCGCACTCCGGTCTTGGCGGCAGATCCGCGCCGTCCACCGTGCCCGGATAGCACAGCCCCATCGGGATGATCGCCACGCGCCGGGTGTCGTAGAACGTCGCGTCGTCGATGGCCAGCCATTGCCGGAGCCGGCGCCCCGACGGATCGTTCCAGGGGATGCCGGTCTCGTGGACCAGCCTGCCCGGCGCCTGACCCACGATCAGCAGACGCGCCCCCGAGTGCACGCGCAGAACGGGCCTCGGCGCATGCGGCAGCACTGCTTCGCAATGCCGACACGCACGGGCTTCGGCCGCCAGCGTGTCCGCCGGATCGTCACAGCAGATAGAATCCCGGTTTCGCGACGAAGAATTCCCCATGCAACTGTCCTCTCTCACCGCCCTGTCCGCCCTCGACGGACGCTACCGCCGCAAGGTCGCCTCGCTCGCAGAGTACTTCAGCGAGTACGCTCTGATCCGCTACCGCGTGCGGGTGGAGATCGAATGGCTCAAGGCTTTCGCCGCCGAGCCGCGGATCCCGGAAGTGCCGGCCCTGTCCCCGGAGGCGCTGCATGTCCTCGATGCCTGCGCGAGCACATTCTCGGTCGACGATGCCGCCAATGTGAAGGCCATCGAGGGCCGCACGAATCACGACGTCAAGGCGGTCGAGTACTGGCTCCGCGAGCGCGTGGCCTCCGACGCCGAACTGAGCGCGGTGAACCAGTTCATCCACTTCGCCTGCACCTCCGAAGACATCAACAACCTCTGTCACGCCCTCATGCTGACGGAATCCCGTCGCGACGTGATGCTGCCGGCACTCGACGGCATCGTCGATCGGCTCGCGCAAATGGCCGGCAACCTCGCCGATACCCCGATGCTCGCCCGTACGCACGGCCAGCCGGCCACGCCCACCACGCTCGGCAAGGAAATCGCCAACGTCGTCGCGAGACTGCGCCGCGCTCGCACCCGTCTGGTCGCGGTGACCGTTCCCGGCAAGATGAACGGTGCCGTGGGCAACTACAACGCCCACCTGGCCGCCTACCCCGACATCGACTGGCCGGCGTTCGCACGCCGCACGGTGGAAGGTCTTGGCCTCGAGTTCAATCCGCACACCACACAGATCGAACCGCACGACGGCATCGCCGAACTGTGCGACGCGTATGTGCGGATCAACACGATCCTCCTGGACCTCGACCGCGACATCTGGGGCTACGTCTCCCTCGACTACTTCAAGCAGCGCCTCGCTGCCGGCGAAGTCGGATCATCCACCATGCCCCACAAGGTGAACCCGATCGACTTCGAGAATTCCGAGGGCAACCTGGGCGTCGCCAACGCGCTGCTGCAACACCTCGCGACCAAGCTGCCCATCTCGCGCTGGCAGCGCGACCTCACGGACTCCACCGTGCTGCGCTGCCTCGGCACCGCCCTCGGCCACACCCTGCTCGCCTGGGAATCCTGCCTGCGCGGACTCGGCAAGCTCGAAGTGAATCCGGCCGCGCTCGAAGCGGATCTCGCCGCCAACTGGGAAGTGCTCGCCGAGCCGATCCAGACCGTGATGCGCCGCTACGGCATTCCGGAAGCGTACGAACAGCTGAAGGCGCTCACGCGCGGCAAGCGCGGGATGACGCGCGAAACGCTGCAGACATTCATCGAAGGTCTGCCCATCCCTGCCGAGGAGAAAGCACGCCTGATCGCGCTCGAGCCGCGGACGTACACCGGGCTCGCGGCCACGCTGGCACGCTCGGCTTAACCTGCGGGGTTCCCCTCACGACAACGCAGCGCCGGCCTCCGCCGTCACACCGGGCCCGGGCACTCGCTCGGGCGATCCCGGGGCACCGGTGAGGAAACCTTGCGCGTAGCGGCAGCCGCACCGGCTCGCCGCTTCGAACTGCACCTCGGTCTCGACACCGACGGCCACGGCGTCGATCTTCAGGCCGGATGCGACGGCCACCAGAGCCCGGACGATGTCCGTGACTTCCCGGCTGATGCCGAGGTCCGCCACGAGCTTGCGGCACAGCTTGATCTGGTCGACCTGGACCCGCCGCAGCAGGGCCAGTGACATGGAGCCGGCGCCGAAACCGTCGATGGCGATGCGTACGCCGAGTTCGCGCAGCGACTGCAGCGCCGATATCGTGCGCTCGGCCTGATCCCCTTGCGTGAGGACGCTCTCGGCCACCTCGATGACGAGCCGTGACGGGTCGATGCGATGCAGTTCCAGGGCAAAGCGCAGGGACGTCACGAAATCCGGATGCAGCAGCTGGCGCGGCGAGACGTTCACGCCGAGCGCGGTCCAGCCTCCCTGGCTCACGTCGTGCCGGGACAGCAGACCGCACGCTTCCTCGAGCACCCACTCGCCCATCTCCGTCATGAGATCGTTGTCCTCGGCCACGTCGAGGAACTCCGCCGGCGCCAGTTCGCCGTCTCTGGGGTGCTGCCAGCGAAGCAGCGCTTCGGCGCAGGCCGGGCTGCGTGTGGCCATGTCCACCAGCGGCTGCAGCACGATCGACATCTCTCCGCGCATCACCGCCCCCCGCAGTGCGCTTTCCGTTTCCAGTGCATGTCGCGCGCCGCGATCGAGCGGCTCGGAGTAGAAGCAGACGGACCCGGAGCCCTGCTGCTTGGCCCGGTGCGTGGCCGCGTCGGCATTGGCGAGCAGCGTCTCGACGTCCTCCGCATCACGCGGGAAGAGAGCCACGCCGAGGTTGGCCGTGGCATGGATTTCCCTCTGGTTGAGCCGAAAGGGGTCGTCGAAGGACGCGAGGAACTCCCGCGCGATCGCAAGGACAGATTCGGGACGCGAGACCCCCTGCAGCATCACGATGAACTCGTCTCCGCCCCACCGGGCCACGGTGTCGTACGGGCGGCATCGACTGTGCAGACGCTGGGCGAGCTGGCCGAGGAGCGCATCGCCGGCAGTATGTCCGAGCGAGTCGTTGATGCGCTTGAACTCGGTCACGTCGATGAAGAACACTGCGAGCATGTCCCCGTGCAGTCGCGCGCTCGAGACAGCCTGCGTCAGACGGTCGGTGAAGAGCGCACGATTCGGCAGGCCGGTCAGCACGTCATGGGTGGCAAGGTGCGCCATGCGCTCGGACATCTTGATCGTGTCGGTGATGTCGCTCAGCGCAACGACCAGCGCATCCGCCGCGTCGTCGTCGACACCCAGCAGCGGACTCACGGAAAGCCTCACGCTGTGTCTCCCGGGCCGCCCGCGGATATCCACATGCTCGGTCGGCCGCTTGCTCTCCCCGTCACGCACGCACGCCGCCACACTGTCCAGCACGAGGGCACGATCGGCGTCGGTGACCGGCTGGAACACGGTCCAGATGTGCAGGCCGACGGCCTCCTGAGCGCTGTACCCGCTCATGCGCTCCGCACCGGCATTCATCTGGAGGACGAAACCCTGCGGGTCGATGGTGACGACGGCATCGGCGATGGACTGCAGCGCCGCGCGGGAATGTTCCTGTTCCGCCACCAGTGACGTCGACGTCGTTTCCAGTCGGCGCACGAGCCACACCGGATAGCCGATCCCTAGCAGCGCGAGCGGGAACGCCGTGGCGAGCCAGACCCCGGCTCCGGTCACCATGAAGTAGCTGATCGCGAGTGTGGCCGAGGCCAGACCGATCATCAGGAACAGCGCCTGAAGCGGTGTGAGGCGCGGGAATACGAGGATCGGCACCAGCAGAAAGGCCAAGGCCATGAGCGTCTGGACCCAGGGTCCTGCGGGCCGGATGAGCCGGCCGCTGCGCAGGGAGTCGAGCACGTTCGCGTTGAACTCGACCCCGGACATCGTGGCTTCCCGCTCCGACACCGGCGTCACGATCCCCTGCCGCAGTCCGAACGCCGTCACCCCCACCAGAACGTACGAGTTCGCCAGCGCCGCCGCTTCGCGCTCGTCCCGCAGGACGTCGATGAGCGAAACAAAACGAAACTGCCCGGGCGGACCGGCGAACCCGATCATGACTTCATGATCCCGCACCCACGCGTTGGCAGGACGGGTCCGCGCTTCCGGCTCCGGCGCTCTGGCGCCGGGCAGTTCCTGCCACCGTTCCGGCTCGACCATCGAGAGGGCGGCAAGGCCCAGCGCGGGCCACCGCGCGAGGTTCTCTCCAGCCTTCAGATAGACGCGACGACTCACGCCGTCCTCGTCGATCTCCACGTCGGCATGCCCCAGACGCGCGGCGACACTGGCCAGCATGGTCATGGGCCCCACCTCCTTCACACCACCGACGGGCCCGCGGCGCTCCGGCACGATGGGCAGGACGACGCGGCCGTTGCGGGCGATGGCCTCGGCGAGGCGCTGATCCCCGGCGGGATCGGTCGCGTGGGGCTCGGAGAACGCGATATCGAAGACGACAGCTCGCACGCCGACGTCCGTCAGCCGGTCGAGCAGTTCAGCGTGCACCGCGCGTGACCAGGGCCACTGGCCGATCGCCTCGAGGCTCCGGGCATCGACGGCGACGATCGTGATGTCGTTTGCCGGGACCCGGGCGGAGGTCCGCGTGAAGGCGTCGTAGCCCCAGCGGTCCACGCGATCCATCGCCCCGGAGTAGGCGAGCACGATGCCGAGAACGATCAGCGGCAGCGCGACCCGGAAGGCCTCTGTCAGCAGGAAGTCACGCCATCCGGCAATGGGGCGAGGCTGCATCGTCAGAGCCCCAGCAGGATCAGCCCCAGCGGGACTAGCGGCCACCAGGAATGACGGGGTGGCTCGGGCGCGGCAGGCACATCGACCGCAACGACCGGACCGGGAAGACTCGCCACGCCATGGGCATCCACGCCTCGCGCGCGGAGATACCAGCGGCCCGGCTCGCCGGGTTCGAGCTTCACGGATCCGCCGTCCACGCACTGCGTCGCGACCGGCGCACCGAACGTGTCGGACCGATCCATCTCGACGCATGTCCGGCTCGCGCCGGTCGACGGGCCGAGCGAAGCCTCCAGCGCCCCTGGTGCGGCGAGCACGCCGACGACGCGAGGCGCGGCGGGGGCGATCGTGACCTGACGAAACTCGCTGAACGGACCCGCTTCCTCCCCGCGCAGGGCGCGCACCCGCCAGGACATCGCGCCGCGCCCACGGTCGGGCATGACGATCAGGGAGGGACCTTCGCTCCTGCGTAGCCCGGAACTCCAGCCGGCCCCGGCTGCGCCGGCGATTTCCACCTCGTACCCGGTTGCGTCGTCGATGGGTTCCCACTGAAGGCGGACCTCGCGGTCGTGCAGCACGACACCGCCTGCGGGAGCCACCGGCGTTGGCGCGGACAGCAGCGGAGGCTGCACCACCAGACGGACCGGCTCACCAAAGTCCCCGGGGGTGCCGTCCTTCGCCAGGGTCTGAGCGCGTACGACATATGTCCCCGGGAGGACGCCGGGCAACGCGATCTGCGCGCCGGCAGCGGAAACGATCGGCATGGCCGGCGATCCGCTCGCATCCGCCACTTCGACCCGGTAACCCGCAGCACCCGCGATCGGTGGCCAGCCGATGGCGATCTCGCCACTTCCCGCACGCACTTCCAGCGGCTTGAGCACCGGTGCCGGCAGAACCTTCTCGAACGTCCCGGCCTCGCTGAACGCACCTTCCATCGTGTGGCCGACCGACGCGATGCGCCATCGGTACCGGCCGGCCGGCCATTGGGGCGGCACCACGAACTGGTGTTCGGCCCCGATGAGGCGATCGACCACGAGGGGTGTTGTGAACGCGTCATCTCGCGCGACCTGCAGGCGGTAACCACGAGGCGGCAAAGGATCGGCCCGCCAGCGGAGCACGATCCCGTCGCGACGACGCAGCACTGGCGATGTCCCGTCTGCCGCGGCCAGCGACGGCACGGGCAGCGGCAGTTCGCGCACCTTCAGCCTGACCGTCCGGCCCCACTTCCCGGGTGTCCCGTCGGCATCGACCCCCTGGACCCGCAGCCGATACTCGCCCGGGATCAGGTTGGCGACGGACAGGGACGTCTCCGTGGTTTCCCGGTCGACGACGGGCGCCGCATCGGGCGGAGCCGCCGGCAGAACCTGCACCCGGTACGCCGCCGCACGCGGGATCGCGGCCCAGTCGACCGTCGTTCCGGCATCCATGCTGACTTCGTCCGGCAGCATCGCTGCAGAGGGCGGACGACGCAGCTTGCGGACGGCGCTGTAAGTGACCTCGGGGCTGGAGCCGACCGCACCGATGCGCCAGAACAGCCGACGCCGCTCCGCGAACGGTGGCGCGATCGTCATGGCGGACTGGGTGCTCTCCTGCACGCCGACCACACGCTGGAACGCCTCGTCCTCGGCGAATTCAACGCGCGATCGCGACGCGCCCTTGCCGGGTTGCCACTCGAAGCGCACCGGTTCGTCTCCCGCGATGAAACGGTCTTCCGGTGTCAGCGCTGTCGGAGCCCCGGGCGGCGCCACGATGGTGAGAGACCGTCTGGCGTCGATGCCCTCGATGTCCTGGCCGTCCACCGCCCGTACGCGCAGGAAGTACTGGCCGTCCGGCAAGGCCGGCACCGCCAGTTCCGGCGTCGGGACGAGCAGATCGGACACGACGCGCGCGAACTCGGCATCGCCACCGATGTTCACGCGGTACGCAGCAGCGCCGGCAACGGCGGGAAAGGAAAGGCTTGCAGGAACACGACCGATCGTACCGGGCACACCGGAGAGGTCCGGCGCGGGGAGCAGCGGCGTGGGCGGTCTGGGCTTCTCTCCGGCACGGACGCTGGCGCCGAATCCGCCTGGGACGTCGGTCGCACCGGCAGCGTTGGCAAAGCCGATCTTGCCCTCCAGGACTTCGGTGGTGGCGAGTGTGTCGGCTGCCTTCACACGATAGTCAGTTCCGCGGACGGAGGTGACCGCCGCTGGCGTGAGGATCTCGAATCGCCCGCCGATGCCGACCGGTCTCACCTCGGTTTCGACGCGCCCCCGGTTCAGTCGCAGGCGGGAATCGAACAGCATGGTGTCGGCGAATCGCCGCAGGCGGATCACTTCGAGTTCGGAACCCTCGGCCATGCGCAGCTTGGACCCGTCCGGCAGCAGCAGCGTGGCAGCTCCGCCGATTCCGGCCGTGATGACATCGCGTTCGGTGAATCGCTGCCCGGGCCCCACCGGCGTCACCGGGCGGCCCGCCTGGGCCTTGCGCAGGACCTCGCCGGTCACGGCCAGAACGGTGCCGGCCACCTCGACCTCGCGCATCAGCCCGACAGGAATGCGGATGGACGACCCGGGAGGCAGGCGCTTGGGATCCGCAACAGAATTGAGGTTCTTCAGCACCTGCCAGTCCCGCAGGTCCCGAAGATGTCTGGAGGCGATCTCCCACAGGGAGTCACCCGGTCTCACTTCGTAGCGCCATTCCGGCGTCTGGGCGATTGCCGCCGATGCCAGAAACATCCCTGCCACGAAGCACAGCGCCCTCACCATGCCCCACCCCCTTGCACCGCGTCTCCCCCGAGAACGCGCCATCCGGCCATTGATACCGGAACTGCCTGCCCCCATTCATCGGGGAGCACACGGCAGAACCGCCCGCGGTCAGACCACGGAAGCCCAATCATGGACATCGACGCCTCCACTTTCCAGACAGAAGTCATCGACGCTTCGACCCAGGTCCCGGTACTCGTGGACTTCTGGGCGCCCTGGTGCGGACCGTGCCGGGCTCTCAGTCCCGTCCTCGACCGGCTTGCCGGCGAGTATGGCGACAGGATACGGATCGTCAAGGTAAATTCCGATGACGAACAGCAGCTGGCCGCCCGGTACGGCGTGCGGAGCATTCCCAACGTCAAGGCATTCGTGGACGGACAGGTTGTCGACGAATTCCTCGGTGCCCAGCCGGAGTCCGCCGTCCGCGCCTTCATCGAGGCCTTGCTGCCGTCACCGGCAGACATCCTCCGGCAGCGCGGCCGCGAAGCGCTCGGTGCCGGTGATGTCGCGCAGGGCATCGCCCTCCTCACGGAGGCAAGATCTGCCGACCCGCGGAATGCCGGCACCACGCTCGATCTTGCCGAAGCGCTGCTGTCCGCAGGCGAGAGCCGCGAGGCGTCCCGCATCCTCGAGTCCCTGAATCCGATTGCATCATTGGATGGCGCTGACGAACACCGGTTCGCGCAGCTTCGCATTCGGCTCGATGCGGCAGCAGCGTCCGATGAGCCGGAACTGCGTACCCGCATCGACAGGGACCCCGCGGACCTGTCGGCCCGCCTCGCTCTGGCAAAGCGGCTTCTCGCCGCGGATCGTGCAGAGGAAGCCATGGATCAGTTGCTCGAGGTGGTGCGTCGTGATCGGCGCTTCGAAGACGATGGCGGTCGCAAGGCGCTGTTGCAGGCATTCCAGTTTCTCGGGCCGGACCACCCGCTGGTCCCCCGATACCGGAAGCTTCTCGCCGCGACGTTGCACTGAGGCCTCCGCTGCATGGGGCGCTGAGCCCCACTGCCGCTCAGGCCTCTCGGGAATCTTTCCTGGAACGCCAGTACTCGATGACGACCGGCAGCACCGAAAGAATGATGATGCCGAAGATGACTTTCGTGATGTTATTGCGCACGACGGGGATATTGCCGAACAGGAAGCCCGCATAGCAGAGCAGCACGACCCACAGCACGGCGCCACCCACGTTGAACATCAGGAAGCGGCGGTAATCCATCGCCCCGACGCCCGCCACGAAGGGGGCGTAAGTCCGGACGATCGGCACGAAGCGGGCAATGACCACGGTCTTTCCGCCGTGCCGGTCGTAGAAGGCCTTGGCCCGATCGAGGTGCTTTCGGTTGAAGAACCAGGAGTCCTCCATCCGGAACACGCGGGGCCCGATCCAGCGGCCGATGGAGAAGTTGAGCGAGTCGCCCATGACCGCCGCCACGATCAGCAGCACCACGAGCAGGTGAACGTTGATGGCGCCTACGCCCGCCAGGGTACCCGCGACGAACAGCAGCGAATCGCCCGGGAGGAACGGTGTGAACACCAGCCCGGTTTCGCAGAAGATGATCAGGAACAAGAGCCCGTAGATCCAGGCGCCGTAGGCCTGGGCGAACTCGAACAGGTGCTTATCCAGGTGGAGCAGCAGTCCCGCGAGCTGCGTCAGCCATTCCATCGCCGGGGCCCGCTCAGACGACCGCTTCCTCGCGCTTGCGCTCCGGCTTGATCATGTCCTCGCGCTTGATGCCCAGGTACATCACCAGCGGGCTCGCGACGAGCACGGAGGAGTAGATGCCGAAAAGGATGCCGATCGTCAGGGCGAGTGCGAAGTAGAACAGCGTGTCTCCGCCGAAGATCAGGATCGACGTCACCATGAGCTGCGTGCAGCCGTGCGTGATGATCGTGCGGGAGATGGTGCTCGTGATGGCGTTGTTGATCACCTCGGGCACCGAAGCCTTGCGCATCTTGCGGAAGTTCTCGCGCACCCGGTCGAACACCACCACCGACTCGTTCACCGAGTAGCCGAGCACGGCCAGCACCGCCGCCAGCACAGGCAGGGAGAACTCCCACTGGAACAGCGCGAAGAAGCCCAGGATGATCACGACGTCGTGAAGGTTGGCGATGATGGCCGCCACACCGAACTTCCACTCGAACCGGAACGCGAGGTAGAGCACGATCCCGAGCGCCACCAGGGCGATCGCGATGAGGCCGTTTTCCACGAGTTCCTTGCCGACCTGGGAGCCGACGAACTCCACACGACGCACCGTGGCCGTGGCATCGGCCTGGACGAGATACGCCTTCACGACTTCGGAAATCCGGGAGCCGTCCATCACGAGCTTCGCAGGCACCTGCACGGTGACGGACTGCGCGTCCGCGCCGGGCCGGACTTCCACGCCACGCAGGCCGACGTGTGTCAGGGTTTCCTTGACCTTGTCGAGATCATCGAGCCCCGCCCCCGTGAAGGTCACGGACCGCGTGCCGCCGGACGTGGTGTCGGCAGTCGGGTTCGCTTTAAGACCCAGACGGGCGAAATCGACGAGCTGGGGAGCTTCGAACTCCTTCTTTCCGGCCAGCCGGATCATCACGGAGTCCGTGCTGCCGAAGTTCTGGACCGAAGCATCGGCGAACCCGATCTTCTCGACGATGGTGCGGATGTTGTCGATGTTGGCAGGATGGCCGTAGCCGACCTCCATCACCGTGCCGCCGGTGAACTCCACGCCGAAATGCAGGCCGCGCGAGAACAGGAAGAATACGGCCGCCAGGAACGTGACCAGCGAGATCACGTTGAAGATCGGCGCGTACCGCATGAACGGGATGTCCTTGCGGATGCGGAAAAATTCCATGGTCGGTTCCTTGATCCGTCGTCAGGTCGGGGCGGCGGTCAGGCCGTAGCCGCGCCGCCCTTGTGCCACGCGGTATTGCCGATCGAGAGCCCTTCGAGCTTGCGCCGGCTGCCGTAGAGCAGGTTCACCACACTCCGGGACACCAGCACGGCGCTGAACATCGAAGTGAGAATGCCCAGACAGTGGACGACCGCGAAGCCGCGGATCGGCCCGCTGCCGAACATGAACAGCGCGATGCCCGCGATGAGGGTCGTGATGTTGGAGTCGAGAATCGTGCCCCACGCCCGCTCGTACCCGGCAGTGATCGCCGCCTGCGGTGTCGTGCCATTGCGCAGTTCCTCGCGGATCCGCTCGTTGATGAGCACGTTGGCGTCGATGGCCATGCCGAGCGTGAGCGCAATGGCCGCAATGCCGGGCAGCGTGAGCGTCGCCTGCAGCATCGACAGCAGCGAGACCAGGAGCACCAGGTTCACTGCCAGCGCCACCACCGAGATCACGCCGAACAGCATGTAGTAGACGATCATGAAGATGCCGATGGCGCTGAAGCCGATGAGCGTCGATTTCCAGCCCTTCGAAATGTTCTCGGCACCCATGCTGGGACCGACGGTCCGCTCCTCGACGATGTCCATCGGCGCGGCGAGCGATCCCGCGCGAAGCAGCAGGGCGAGCTTCGTGGTTTCCTCGGCGGAGAACATCCCGGTGATCTGGAAGCGATTGGAGAACTCGCTCTGGATCCGCGCGACGGACACGGCCTCGCCCTGGTTCTTCTCGA
>CAZEDA010000015.1:0-24872 GCA_964510915.1 uncultured Rhodocyclaceae bacterium
CGATCTCGTAATGCCTCATGAACACTCCTTATGGATGAAGCCCCCGGGCATGGGCAATTCCCGTGGGGCAAGGAAAGCCCGCGATTATAGCCACTTCGAATGCGAAATAGGTGTTTTCGCAGCCATTTTTGCGGTCCCGGCCGGTCAGCGGACCGCCGTGAGCCGCTGTCGGCGCGCTTCGTACAGGCAGATGCCCGCGGCGACGGAGACGTTGAGGCTTTCCACTGTCCCCGACATGGGGATGGCGGCGAGCACGTCGCACCTCTCCCGGGTGAGCCGCCGCATGCCGGCGCCCTCGGCACCCATGACGAGCGCAACGGGGCCGTCCAGCGCCTGGGCATGCAGGGGGCCGTCGGCTTCCCCGGCCAGCCCCACGACGAAGAGGCCCCGATCCTTGAGGGTGTCGAGACTGCGGGCCAGGTTGGTCACCATGACGTAGGGCACGGTCTCGGCCGCCCCGCTCGCCACCTTCTCGACGACCGGCGTAAGTCCCACGGCGCGATCCTTGGGCGCCATCACGGCATGGACCCCCATGGCGTCCGCGCTGCGCAGGCAGGCCCCGAGGTTGTGGGGGTCGGTCACGCCGTCGAGGACCAGAATCAGGGGATGGCCCTGAACGGCATCCAGGACATCCTCGATGTCGTGAATGGCGGCACGGGGCTGGGCCGTGCAGGCGACGCCCTGGTGGCGGACGCCAGGAAGCATCCCGTCAAGGCGGTCGGGCGGCACGGGCACCACCCTCACGCCCCGTTCAGCGGCCAGGGCGGCGATGTCCCGGGATCGGGCGTCGTCCCGGGAATGGACCACGTAAACCTCCTTGACCCCCGCGGGGTCCTGCCGCAAGCGCGCGGCGACGGCGTGGAAACCGTAGACGAGGCGCTCCCGGCTCATTTCTTCCGGGCCTCCGGATCGGGGACGAAATCGAGGCGGGAGCGGTCCATGTCGACCCGCACGAGCTTGACGCGCATGCGGTCGCCGAGACGGAAGCGCTCGCCCGAGCGCTCGCCAAGCATCTGATGCCGGGTGGCGTCGAACTGGTAGTAGTCCGCGCCCAGTTCCGACACATGCACCAGCCCTTCGACGTACACGGTGTCGAGCGCGACGAAAACCCCGAAGGAGGCAACGCTGCTGACGGTTCCCGCGAAGCTTTCTCCCACCCGGTCCCGCATGTAGTAGCACTTGAGCCAGGCAACCACATCGCGGGTCGCATCGTCGGCTCGCCGCTCGGTCATGGAGCAGTGGCCGCCCAGCGCGGCGAGGTCGATGCCGGTCAGCGTCTGGCCGGCGAGAACAGCGCGGATCGCGCGGTGGACGATCAGATCGGGATAGCGCCGGATCGGCGACGTGAAGTGCGTGTACGACTCGTAGGCGAGGCCGAAATGGCCGAGCGGCTCGGGGCTGTACACCGCCTGCTGAAGGGAACGAAGCATGACGGTCTGCAGCAGTTCCACATCCGGCCGGCCCTGGAGAGACGCGAGCAGCTTCGCGTAGTCCTTCGCTCTGGGCTCCGTCCCGCCGCCCAGCTGCAGACCGAACTCCGCGAGGAACTCGCGCAGCCGCTCGAGCTTCTCCTCGGTCGGGCCCTCGTGCACCCGGTAGAGCGCCGGATGGTGGTGACTCTGCAGGAAGTCCGACGCGCAGACGTTCGCCGCCAGCATGCATTCCTCGATGATGCGGTGGGCGTCGTTGCGCTCGACGCGTCGGATCGCGCGGATCTTCCCCTGATCATCGAAATCCATCTGCGTCTCGATGGTCTCGAAGTCGATCGCTCCCCGGCGCGCGCGTGCCTTCACGAGCACCCGGAAAAGTGCATCCAGAGCCTGCAGGTGCGGCAGCAGAGGCTTGAGCCGGCCAGCGGCCTCGGAGCCCGGTTCGGACAGCGCCTGCCACACTTCCGTGTACGTGAGCCGACCGTGCGAATACATCACGGCGGGGTAGAACTCGTAGCGCGCGATTTCGCCGCGTGCGGTGATGTCCATCTCGCAGCACATGCACAGCCGTTCGACGTTCGCATTGAGCGAACAGATGCCGTTCGACAGTGCCTCGGGCAGCATCGGAATCACGCGCCTCGGGAAGTACACCGAGTTGCCGCGCTCCGCCGCTTCGACGTCGAGCGCATCCCCGGGGCGGACATAGTGGCTGACGTCGGCAATGGCCACGTACAGCTTGAAGCCCTTGCCCTGACGCTCGCAAAGCACGGCGTCGTCGAAGTCGCGGGCGGTCTCGCCGTCGATCGTGACGAGCGGCAGTTCGCGCAGGTCCTTGCGCCCCTTCAGGTCCTTCTTCAGCACCTTGGCGGGAATGGCCTCGGCCTGCGCAACCACCGCCTCCGGGAACTCGTGCGGCATCTGGTGCTTGCGCACCGCGATCTCGATTTCCATCCCGGGATCGGTGGCGTCACCCAGGACCTTCACCACACGCCCGATGGGCTGCTGGTACCGGGCAGGCTGCTGGACGATCTCCACCTCGACGATCTGCCCCGACCGCGCCTGCAGCGAGGCATCCGCGGGCACCAGGATGTCGTGATGGATCCGACGATCCGAAGGTGCCACAACGGCGACGCCGTGCTCGACCACGAAACGGCCGACGACCCGGGTTGTCCGCCGCTCCAGCACTTCCACGACCTCACCCTCAGGCCGGCCGCGGCGATCGACGCCGACGGCGCGGGCCATGATCCGGTCGCCGTGCAGGACCTTGGCCATCTCGCCCTGCCCCAGGAACAGGTCCGCCCCGCCATCGTCCGGGATGAAGAATCCGAACCCCTCGGGATGACCCTGCACGATGCCGGGAACGAGATCGAGCTTGCGGGCGACACAGAGGGCGCCCTTGCGGTTGATGAGGATCTGACCTTCCCGGGCCATCGCATGCAGGCGACGCTCGAACGAATCGGCCTCCTCGTCGGCGATCGCGAGGCGTGTCGCCAGCACTTCGGCAGCAATGGGCGCCCCCTCGTCCGTCATGATCTGGAGAATGAACTCCCGGGAGGGCAAGGGGTTTTCGTAGCGGCGGCTTTCGCGCTCGAGGAAGGGATCGCTGAGACGCAGCGCGCGGGCCCGCTTGAGAGCGGTTTTCGGTTCGGTTGGCTTGCGACTCACGGCAGCGGGGTCACCTGGGGATGGTTTGACATGGGAACGGCTTTGACGATAAATTCTCGGTCTTGATGCAGTGCAGTCACGCAGTGCCGAGATGGCGAAATTGGTAGACGCACCAGGTTCAGGTCCTGGCGGGGGCAACCCTGTGGAGGTTCGAGTCCTCTTCTCGGCACCATCAAATCTGACTGCGGTCGTTAAGTCTGCGATGTTTAAGTTCTTGCGGGATTGCGGCGCGTAGTCTTCGCTGATCTAGATCCCGGAGGCCCTTCCATCCGGGATTGGCTTTTCCGACATCCTCACTCCTGATCCCTCGAGTCCCGTCGCCCCTGTCGGCTTCTGCCCGCATCGGGCCTGACATCTACTTTACAGCTGACGACGAAACCTCCCGGGACGACCCTAGTCCTCCCGGATTCTCGCTCTCGTCGACTCAGATCGAGTACGGATGACGCAGGATGATTGTCTCTTCGCGATCCGGCCCCGTCGAAATCACGTCGATCGGCACGCCGCAAACCGACTCCACCATCTTCAGGTACTTGCGCGCCGCCTCCGGCAATCCGTCGTAGTGCTTCACGCCGACGGTGCTGTCCTGCCAGCCGGGCATTTCCTCGTAGATCGGCTCGCACTTCGCGAGCATCTCCGCACCGACGGGCAGAAGATCGAACCGTTCGCCGTCCACGCGATAGCCCACGCCCACCTGAAGGGACTCCATGCCGTCCAGCACATCCAGCTTGGTGACGCACAGTCCTGACAGACCATTGATCTGAACCGAACGACGCAGCGCGGCGGCGTCGAACCAGCCGCAGCGGCGGGCACGCCCGGTCGTGGCACCGAACTCGTTGCCGCGGCTTGCAATGCGCTTGCCCACATCGTCATAGAGCTCGGTCGGGAAAGGACCGGAACCCACCCGCGTCGTGTAAGCCTTGGTGATGCCGAGAACATAGTCGAGCATCTGCGGGCCCACCCCGGCACCGGCCGCGGCCGCACCGGCGACGCAGTTGCTGGAGGTCACGAACGGATACGTTCCGTGGTCCACGTCGAGCAGGCTGCCCTGCGCGCCTTCGAACAGCAGACGCTCGCCGCGCCCCGCCGCCTCGAACAGCAGTCGCGGCACATCACCGACCATCGGCTTGATGCGAGCCGCCAGGCTCAGGGACTCATCCAGCACCTTCTGGAAACTGACGGCCTCGACCTTGAAGTACTGGGTGAGGACGAAGTTGTGGAACTCGAGCACCTCGCGCAGCTTCTCGGCAAAACGATCCGGGTGGAAAAGATCCTGCAGCCGGAGGGCGCGACGGCCCACCTTGTCCTCGTAGGCCGGGCCGATGCCACGGCCGGTCGTGCCGATCTTTCCCTCGCCCTTGGCCTTCTCCCGCGCCTGATCCAGCGCGGCGTGATAAGGCAGGATGAGAGGCGCGGCCTCGCTGATGGTGAGCCGGCTGCCGACCTCCACCCCGGCCTGCGTCAGCATGTCGATTTCTTCGAGCAGGGCGTGCGGCGACACGACGACGCCGTTGCCGATGTAGCAGCGCACGCCGGAGCGCAGGATGCCCGAGGGAATCAGATGGAGAACCGTCTTGCGTCCGCCGATCACCAGCGTGTGGCCGGCGTTGTGCCCGCCCTGGAAACGCACCACGCCCTGGGCATGGTCGGTCAGCCAGTCGACGATCTTGCCCTTGCCTTCGTCACCCCACTGGGTGCCGATCACCACCACGTTCTTCGCCATGATCCGTTTCCGTCAGGGGCGCACCACGACCTGCCAGCGCCCGTTGTTTTCCACCAGTTCGCGAACCGGTGCCCGCGCATCCCGTGTCGCATTTTCGCCCGGCAGAGCGACGATGACGACCTCGCCCTGACCGCGCAACCGCGCGATCTCGGCGTGCAACGCCTCGCCGCCCGTGGACGGCGCATAGATCGGTACCGAGGGCGCCGGAGATGTCGCAATGCCGGCGAGTTCCCTCAGATCGAGACTGAAGCCCGTGGCGGCCCGGGCACGCCCGAACGCCTTGCCGACTTCATCGTACCGCCCGCCCAGCGCGATGGCATTGGCGCTTCCGGCGGCGTAGGCCGCGAACACGACACCACTGTGGTAGTGGTAGCCACGAAGTTCGGCGAGATCCACCAGCAGCGCACCGACGTGCGGCTCGAGCGCCTCGGCGATCTTTTCGAGCTGCTGCAGGCAGGCCTCGACCTCCGGCAGGTCCGGCAGCACCGCGCGCGCTCTCGCGAGCACGTCACGCCCGCCGTAGAGTTCCGGAAGCGCGAGGATCGCACCGCGAAGGTCCGGCGCCAGCGGTTGCGTGAGCGAACCGAGGGCCGGGACGTCCTTCCCCTGGAGCGCGAGAAAGAGTTCTCCCTCCAGCGTCTGGGAGACTCCGCCGTGGCGGCACAGTGCCCGGAACAGCCCCACATGGCCGATGTCGAGATGCATGCCCTCGATCCCTGCCAGATCCAGCGCCTTCAGCATGAGGTGCTGGATCTCGATGTCTCCGTCGACGCCCGCATGGCCGTAAAGCTCGGCGCCGATCTGCAGCACTTCACGCGTGTGCGACGCGACCGCGGGCCGTGCATGGAGCACCGTTCCGCAGTAGGCAAGCCGCGTGACGCCCTCCCGGTTCAGCAGGTGCGAATCGATTCGGGCGACCTGCGGGGTGATGTCGGCGCGCAGGCCGAGCATGCGCCCGGAAAGCTGGTCCACCAGCTTGAAGGTGCGCAGGTCGAGGTCGTGCCCCGTGCCGGTCAGGAGCGATTCGAGGTGTTCGATCATCGGCGGCATGACGAGCTCGTAGCCGTGCACGAAGAAATGATCGATGAGACGTCGGCGAAGGCGTTCCACCCGCCAGGCTTCGGCAGGCAGGACGTCCTCCACGTATTCAGGCAAGACCCAGTTGCGCATGACGAGTCGTGGTGGAAATCAGTCGGCGTGCGCCAGAAACAGCAGCAGCAGGCCGACGAGCATGGCCGTGAGGCCGATGAATCGGAGCTGTCCGTCGGACAGCTCCACGAGCTTGCGGAAAGTCTCTCGCCACAGGGACGGCACGATGAAAGGCAGCAAGCCCTCCAGCACCAGCATCAGCGCGAGCGCTGCCAGCAGAGTGTCCTTCACCCCTCCCCCCCGGGCCGGTGAACGGCCTCAGATTCCCCGCAGACGGTCGAGTTCGGTATCGTTGGCTTCGACGGCGCCAGAGCGGCCTCTGCTTCGCCGCCTTCCCTGACCGACTCCCGACTGGCGCGACGGATTCGTCAGACTCCGCCCTCGCCGTGCCACCGTCCTGCTTTCCTGCACCCCGACCCGACAGACTGCTAGCGCTTGCCCCCGCCGCCTCCGCCACCGCCCGCACTCTTCATGTACTTGAAGAATTCGGAACTGGGCTCGAGCACGAGCACATCGCCCTTGTTCTTGAAACTCTGCTTGTAGGCCTCGAGGCTGCGATAGAACGCGAAGAACTCGGGGCCGTCCTGGAAGGCCTTGGCATAGATTGCGGAGGCCTTGCCATCACCCTCACCCTTGATGCGCTGCGCGTCCCGGTAGGCCTCGGCAATGATCACTTCCCGCTGCTTGTCGGCGTCGGCGCGGATCTTCTCGGACTCTTCCGTGCCGAGCGAGCGAAGCTGCTTGGCCACCCGCTGCCGTTCGGCCTGCATGCGTCCGTAGACCGACTCGCTCACTTCCTGCGGGAGGTCGACGCGCTTCAGTCGGACGTCCATCACCTGCACCCCGATCTTGCGGGCGTCGGCATCGGCCTTCTCGCGCATGATGTCCATGATCTGGTCCCGCTCACCGGAGACGACGTCGTGGATCGTGCGCTTGCCGAACTCGGCACGCAGGCTGTCGTTGACGGTCTGCATCAGACGGACGCGGGCGCGTTCCTCGTCGCCCTGCACACTGATGTAGTACTGCTTCACGTCGACGATTCGCCACTTCACGAAGGAATCGACGAGCACGTTCTTCTTCTCGGACGTGAGGAAGAGATCGGGGTCGTCGGTGTCGATGGTGAGGATACGGGTGTCGAACAGCCGGACGCGGTCGACCAGCGGCAGCTTGAAGTACAGGCCGGGCTGATCCTTGACGCTCACGATCTCGCCGAGCCGGGAGACCACGGCACTTTCGCGCTGATCCACCGAGAACAGCGACAGGCTGAGCAGCACGAGCGCCACGACGACGCCCACGAGGATGGTTCCGATGTTCCTGGTCATCAGCGGATCTCCCTGTCGCGGCTGCGGAACGCTTCGCGGGAGCGGGTGTTCGACGCGTCCGCAGGCGGCACCGGCACAGGCTCGGTCACGACGGGCGGCTTGGCGCCACCGTCCGGAATCACACCGTTCGCGCTCATCTGCAGGATCTTGTCGAGCGGAAGAAACAGCATGTTGCTGCCGGACTTCTGATCGACGATCACCTTGCTGGACGACGAGAGCACCTGCTGCATCATGTCGAGATAGAGTCGGTCACGAGTGACACCCGGCGCCTTCTTGTATTCCGCCAGCACCACGCTGAAGCGCGAGGCCTCACCCTCCGCGTTCGCGATCACGCGCTGGCGGTAGCCTTCGGCTTCCTGAAGCAGACGGGCGGCAGTACCGCGCGCCTTCGGCACGACATCGTTGGCGTAGGCCTCGCCCTCGTTCTTCTGACGTTCGCGATCCTGGTTGGCCTTCACGGCGTCGGCGAACGCTGCCTGCACCTGTTCGGGCGGCTGCGCATTCTGCATCGTCACCTGGCTCACGGTGATGCCGGTCTTGTAGCGGTCGAGAGTGTCCTGGATCAGCTTTCGCGCAGCCACCGCGATCTGCTCCCGGCCCTCATAGAGCACGAAGTCCATCTTGCTCTTGCCCACGATCTCGCGGATCGCGGACTCCGCCACCTGGCGAACGGAATCCTCGGGGCTGCGGTTGTTGAAGAGATACTCGGTCGGGTCCTTCAGCACGTACTGGACCGCGAACTGCAGGTCGACGATGTTCTCGTCGTCCGTGAGCATGAGGGATTCCTTCGGGACCTTGCTGCGGACGTCGTTGCGGTAGCCGACTTCGACGGTGCGAACGCCGGAGATGTTGACGACCTCGGCCGTTTCGAGCGGATACGGCAGATGCCAGCGAGGGCCCGGATCGGTGGTTTCGACGAACTTGCCGAACCGCAGCACGACGCCCTTCTGACCTGCATCGACGATGTAGAAGCCGCTTGCGAGCCACACGAGCGCCACCAGCCCGATCAGCAGACCGACTCCGCCGCCGAACGGCTTGGAACTTCCGCCTTCCGGTCCGGAACCGCCACCACCCTTGCCGCCGAAGAGCCCGGCCAGTTTCTGATTGAACCGGCCCCAGATCTCGTCGAGATCGGGCGGTCCATCCCCGCGACGCCTGCCCCATTGGGGATCGTTCAGTGCCATATCGCCTGTTGATGTCCTCGGTGGATCCTCGGTGCCAGAGCGCGCAAGGGCGACTCAGGCGGCTGCAAGACTGCCGTCGGGCACATCGGTACCCTTGGGACGGGTGAGCTGCTCGAACACAGCTCTGAGATGCTCCAGGCCCGAACCGCTGAGAGCGCTGAGCCGAATCGCCTGGATGGTATCACAGTCATTCCTTTCGACGCCCGCGGCGAGGGGCGTCCGGTCGATCTTGTTGTACACGATCAGCCGGGGCACCTCACCCGCGCCGATCTCATCGAGCACCAGGTCGACTTCGCGCATCTGGGACTCTCGGTCCGGACTCGATGCATCGACCACATGGAGCAGCAGATCGGCCCGGGCGGTCTCTTCGAGAGTCGCCCGAAACGCCTCCACGAGACTGTGCGGCAACTGACGGATGAACCCGACCGTGTCGGAGATCACGACGGGACCACCCTCGGTGTGCACCCGGCGGGAAGTCGTATCCAGCGTGGCGAACAGCTGGTCTGCGGCGTAGGTGCCAGTGTGCGTGAGCGCATTGAACAGAGTCGACTTGCCGGCGTTGGTGTAGCCGATCAGAGACACGGTCGGCACCGAGTTGCGATCCCTCGCGCGCCGTTGCACCTGCCGCTGGCGGCCCAGCCTCTCGAGCCGTTCCTTCAGAAACTTGACCCGCTTGCCCAGAAGGCGCCGGTCGGTCTCCAGCTGCGTCTCACCCGGACCTCGCAGGCCGATACCGCCTTTCTGCCGTTCCAGGTGGGTCCAACCACGGACGAGCCGGGTGGCCAGGTGCTCCAGCTGTGCGAGTTCCACCTGCAGCTTGCCTTCGTGACTCTTCGCCCGCTGCGCGAAGATGTCGAGGATCAGGCTGGTACGGTCGAGCACGCGGCAGGAAAGCACCTGCTCCAGATTGCGTTCCTGGGCGGGTGACAGCGAATGATCGAACAGCACGAGTGTCGACCCTGTGTCCCGCAGCGCCTGTGCGATCTCCTCCACCTTGCCGGACCCTGCAAACGTGGCAGGATTCGGGCGATCGGAACGCCCCGAGATCTCCGCGACAGGCTGCACGCCGGCGCTCAGCGCCAGTTCGCGCAACTCGGCCGCGGAGGCCTCGCCGTCGGGCTGACCTCGAGTAAGACTGACGAGTACTGCGGTATCACCGCCGACCGGACGTTCGAACACCGGTCAGGGCTCGCGACACTGGGTGGGCTGCATCAGAGGGACCGGCCGGCCGGCTGCCCCGGTTTCAGGGAAGGCAATCAACCCTCTTGCACGGCTTCGCTCGAGAAATTCACCGGGCGGGCGGGAACGACAGTGGAGATGGCGTGCTTGTACACCATCTGCGTGACGGTGTTCTTCAGCAGGACGACGTACTGGTCGAACGATTCGATCTGACCCTGCAGCTTGATGCCGTTGACCAGGTAGATGGACACCGGCACATGTTCTTTGCGCAGCGTGTTCAGGAACGGGTCTTGTAGCAACTGCCCTTTTCCACTCATGAGGAACTCCTTGTTTCCGGTCGCTGTACCCCTGCAAAAAAGGCCCGGACCAGCGAATTCCGGGCACTCAGGTCGAGGATAGACTCTACTGCAAATCGGAGATCAAGTTAAGGGAACCCGTGGCATCTGCAGCGATCCGTCCGGCATTCCCAGCAAGCTTCAGTCCTTCTCCGCGTAAGGATTGCGTCCCTGCTTGAATTCCACGCGCAACGGCGTGCCCTGCAACTGAAAATGCTCGACGAAGGTGCGCTCGAGATAGCGTCGGTAACTCTGCGGCACCTGGGACAACGCATTGCCGTGGATCACGATCAGGGGAGGATTGGTTCCACCCTGGTGCGCGTAGCGCAGCTTCGGCCGGGAGAACCCGGCACGGGGAGGCTGCTGCTTCGCGACTGCATCGATCAGGACCCGCGTAAGCTTGGGCGTCGAGAGCTTCGCCATCGCAGCGGCATACGCCGCATCGACCGACTGGAACAGCCCTGGCACACCGTTGCCCCGAAGGGCAGAGATCCGATGGACTTTGGCGAACCCGAGAAAGTTCAACTTGCGGGCGAAATCGCGCTTCACCCGTTCCCGCGCCTCCTCGGACAGGCCGTCCCACTTGTTGATGGCGACGACCAGTGCACGGCCCGCCTCCAGGATGAAACCGCCCAGGTGCGCATCCTGATCGGTGATCTCGTCGCGCCCGTCGACGACGAGAATCACGACATTCGCATCCTCGATCGACTGCAGCGTCTTCAGCACCGAGAACTTCTCGACGGCCGCCTCGATCTTGCCGCGCCGGCGCACGCCGGCAGTATCGATCACCGTGTAGTGCCGGCCGGCGCGCTCGAAGTCGATGTAGATGCTGTCGCGCGTGGTGCCGGGCTCGTCGAAGGCGATGACACGCTCCTCGCCAAGCAGGGCATTGACCAGGGTCGACTTGCCGACGTTCGGACGCCCGACGACGGCGATCTTGGGATGACGGGCGGGGGGCGGGTCCTCGGTATGGGGCAGTTCGGACAGCACGAGATCCATCAGTTCGTGGACCCCGTCGCCATGCGTCGCGGAGATTGCCGCGGGGTCGCCCAGCCCCAGTTCGTGGAACTCCGCGACCGCCGTCGCGGAAGGCATGCCTTCCGCCTTGTTCACCGCCACCCAGAGTGGCCGCCCGGTCCTGCGCAGTCGTGAGGCGATCTCGCGGTCATGGGGGGACAGGCCGGTCCTGGCATCCACCAGGAGAATCACGGCATCCGCTTCGTCCACCGCCTGGAGCGTCTGCCGCGCCATCTCGTGGAGGATGCCTTCCTTTACGACAGGCTCCAGCCCGCCCGTGTCCACCACGATGTAGGGGCGGTCGCCGACACGCCCCTGCCCGTAGTGCCGATCCCGCGTGAGTCCCGGCTGATCGTGGACGATGGCGTCCCGGGTCTTGGTGAGGCGGTTGAACAGGGTCGACTTGCCCACATTGGGCCGGCCGACGAGTACCACGGTGGGTTTCATGGGTGGCGGACGCCGCCCTTAGCGCAGCGAGATCGCATAGAGGTGGCCCTCTCTCGTCTGCACGACGAAGTTGCGTTCCCCGACCTGGATCGGCGGCGCCGTGATCGGGCTGCCATCGGTCGACAGGCGACCGACGAGCCGGCCATCCTCGATGTGGAAGATATGCAGATACCCCTCGAAATCGCCCGCCGCGACGTACTTGCCGACGACGCCCGGCTCGCCGAGGCCGCGGTTCAGCAGAACCGCCTGCTTCCACAGACTGCCGCCGGACGTTCGGTCGACGGCATGGATGGTGGCGGTGTCATCGACATAAAAGAAGGCGCTCTCGCCCGCCGCCATACCGGCGACGCTGGAGGCATTGCGGGCCCAGGCCAGGGTGCCGCGCGCCGCGTCGAAGCATGCGACCCGTCCCTGGAAGGCGATGGCGCACACCTGACCGTTCTCGACGATCGGATTGCTCACGATGTCCGAGACGCGTTCCAGTTCGGTATCGCCCTTGGGAACGGCCACTGCCGTTTCCCAGAGAAGCGCGCCGTTCGACGCCTTCACCGCCACGAGCTTGCCGCCCGGGAGGCCGAAATACACCGAACCGTCATCGAGAGTGAGACCGAAGGCGCCGCGCAGCACGAGAGGCGGCGGGGCGGTCGGGATGTATTCCCACTTGCGGGAACCATCGCCTCGGTCGAATCCGGCCACGCGTCCGTCACCGCTGCGGACGAACACCATCGACTCCCCGATGACAGGCGGACTCAGCACCTCGCTGGACACCTTCGCCCGCCAGAGCTGTTTTCCGTTCGCGGCGTCGAGGGCGATGACCTCACCCTTGGACGTGCCAACCACCACCGCGCCATCTCCGGCTCCCACGCCGCCGGACAGCTTCAGTTCCAGATCGATCCGCCACTTGCGCTTGCCATTGCGGCCATCGAGGCGAGCCACCTCGCCCTCGGAACCCGCCACGAAGAAATCCCCCTCCCAGATTCCTGGCAGGAAGATGAACTCGCCGGATTCGCCGGCGGAAGTCTTCCAGGCCACCTTGGGCTTCACTTCTTCCTTGAAGGATTGCAGTTCAGCCGGCTCCGGACCGGAGGCCGAACACGCCGCCAGCCCCAGGACCGCGAAGACCGCAAGCGCGCGCATGGCGTTCGGGATCACTGCACCCCCAGGGAATCGCGCTTGATCTCGACCACGTTGCGATAGGCCGCAGACTTGGGAAGCTTGTCGAGCGCCACCTGATACGCGTCGGCCGCCTCCTTGTTCTTGCCCTGCGCCATGTAGACATCACCACGGGCATCGGCAAACAGCGCGGCGAAGGCTTCCGTCGGCGGCGTCGTGACGGCCTTGACGGCCTCGTCGTGCTTGCCGAGATCCAGCAGCACGGCCGACAGCCGCAGATTCGCGAGCGCCTTCAGCGACTCGTCCTTGCCGTTGGAGCCGGCCCACTGCAGCAGTTCCACGGCCTTGTCGCGCTCGCCCTTGTCCACGGCCGCCTTGGCTGCCCGCAACGCGGCACGCGGCGCGTAGGTGGAGGACGCAAACTCCGCGCGGATCTTCTGGGCGAGGCTCTGGATCTTCGCGGCGTCCTCGACCTTCACGGCTTCCTCGAACTCCGTGTAGAGCTCTGCCGCCTTGAGCGCCTGCTGTCCCTGGTAGTAGCGCCATCCCTGCACGCCGCCCACCCCGATGACGAAGGCGACGACCGCGGCGATGACCAGCGAGCCGTACTGCTTCCACCACGCCTTCAGGGATTCGATGTTTTCCTGTTCTTCGAGATCGTAGACCGCCATGACTTGCTCCTAGCTTATCGTGCGACAAGCGCGGGAAGATCCTCCGCCCGCACCCGTGACTGTTCCTGCTGATCGCGCAGCGGCTTGAGCGTCACCTGCCCTGCCGCCGCCTCGTCGTCCCCGATGATGACCGCGAAACGGGCGCCACTGCCGTCCGCCCGCTTCATCTGTGACTTGAAACTGCCACCGCCCGCGTGGAGCGTGACATCCACACCGGCGTCGCGAAGCGACTCGGCCACCCGCCACGCGTGGAGTTCCGCCGCCTCGCCGCTCCACACCAGATAGACATCCGGCGCGAGCGACGGCATTGATCCTGCGCTCCCGGCCATGAGCGCAATGAGGCGCTCCACTCCCATCGCGAATCCCGCGGCCGGCGCTGCCTTGCCGCCAATCTGCGTGATGAGCCCGTCGTAGCGCCCGCCTGCACAAACGGTACCCTGGGCGCCGAGTTGCGTGGTCACCCATTCGAATACCGTGCGATTGTAGTAGTCCAGCCCCCTCACCAGCCGCGTATTGATGCGATATTCGACACCGGCGTGGCGCAGGAGCCGCTGCACGGCCTCGAAATGGGCCAGCGAAGGCTCGTCGAGATCGTCAAGAAGCTTCGGCGCGCCTTCGATCATGGCCTGCATCTCGGGGTTCTTGCTGTCCAGCACCCGAAGAGGATTGCTGTGCAGCCGGCGCCGGGCATCGCCATCGAGGAGGTCCTGATGCTTCTCCAGGTACTGGATGAGGCGGGTCCGGTAGCGGGTCCGTGCTTCGCTGTCGCCGAGCGTGTTGATCTCCAGCGCGATGTCCGGGAGCCCGAGGTCGCGCCACAGACGCGCACCCATGATGATGAGTTCGGCGTCGATATCCGGGCCGCCGAGCCCCAGCGCTTCCACACCGACCTGGTGGAACTGGCGATAGCGCCCCTTCTGCGGGCGCTCGTGGCGGAACATCGGGCCGGCATACCAGAGTCGCTGCGGGCCCGAGTAGAGCAGGTTGTGCTGGATCGCCGCACGCACGCACGAGGCCGTGCCTTCGGGCCGCAGCGTGAGCACATCCCCGTTCAGCTTGTCGGTGAAGGTGAACATCTCCTTCTCGACGATATCCGTGACTTCGCCGATGGAGCGCACGAACAGGTCCGTGCGCTCCAGGATCGGCATGCGGATCTGGCGGTAGCCGTAGCGCCGCAGCCACGCGCGCACCGTGCTCTCGAAGAACTCCCATGCCGGGCCCTCGTCGGGCAGCACGTCGTTCATTCCCTTGACCGACTGGATGGTCTCGCTCATGGCTCAGGTAAGGCGGTGGAGACAGCAGAACCGGTCAGACGGTCTGCCGTGAATCGGTTGTCGGGGACGCGGCGCCCGGGCTGCCGAAGCGATTGCGCACGTAGTCCTCGACGATTGCCTGGAATTCCTCGGCGATGTGATCGCCCTTCAGGGTCACGGTCTTCTGACCGTCGACGAATACGGGGGCCACGGGATTCTCGCCGGAACCCGGGAGGCTGATGCCGACGTCGGCGTGCTTGCTCTCGCCAGGACCGTTGACCACGCAGCCCATGACGGCCACGTGCATCTCTTCCACGCCTGGATACGCGGAACGCCACATCGGCATCTGCGCTCGCAGATAGCTCTGGATGCGGGCGGCGAGTTCCTGGAAGAACGTGCTGGTCGTGCGGCCGCAGCCGGGGCACGCGATCACCATGGGCGCGAAGCTGCGCAGCCCCATGGTCTGCAGGATCTCCTGCGCGACCTGCACCTCGAGCGTGCGATCGCCGCCGGGATCGGGCGTGAGCGAGACCCGGATGGTGTCGCCGATGCCCTCCTGCAGCAGGACGGCCAGCGCGGCAGTCGACGCGACGATGCCCTTGGACTTCATCCCCGCTTCGGTGAGACCCAGGTGCAGGGGATAGTCGCAGCGCGCGGCGAGATTGCGATAGACGCGGATGAGATCCTGCACGCCGCTCACCTTGGCGGAGAGCAGGATGCGATCCCCCGGCAGCCCCCACCGCTCGGCCTGCGCAGCGCTCTCCAGCGCGGAGACGACCAGTGCTTCGCGAGTCACTTCCGCGGCATCCTTGGGTTCCGGCGAGCGCGCGTTCTCGTCCATCATGCGCGCCGCGAGTTCCTGATCCAGGCTTCCCCAGTTCACGCCGATGCGCACCGGCTTGTCGTAGCGGCACGCCATTTCGATCATGGTGGAGAACTGCTCGTCCCGCTTCGACCCCTTGCCCACATTGCCCGGGTTGATGCGGTACTTGGCAAGCACACGCGCGCACTCGGGATGCTGGGAGAGCAGCCGATGACCGTTGAAGTGGAAATCTCCCACCAGCGGCACGTTGCAGCCGCGTGCATCGAGCGCTTCCCGGATATGGGGGACCGCTGCAGCAGCTTCCGCCGTGTTGACGGTGACACGAACCACCTCCGACCCGGCGCGGGCAAGCGCGAACACCTGCTCGACCGTCGCCGCAATGTCGGCGGTATCGGTGTTGGTCATCGACTGCACCATGATCGGTGCATTGCCGCCGACTTCCACGTGCCCCACCTTCACGGGGCGGCTCTTGCGACGAATCACAGGGCTGGTCGACACGGCAGCCTCACTGGAGCGTCAGGCGGGCAACCTCCGCCTGGGTGTACGGTGCGAGATCGATGGAACGCGAGTTGTAGGTCATCGAGACACCCGAGGCCCGACCCACCGTCACCTGGAACGGCGGCTGACCATGGACGACACGCTCCATTCCGGGACGGCTGAGATCCGAGAAAACAATGCCGCCGCGCGCATCACGCACTTCGACCCAGGACTCTCCGGTGAACGACAGCCGGATCTCGGGATCGCCCGAATGCGATTCGGAACCGGCCACCGGTGAGGTGCTGCGCTTCGCAGGTTTGGCTGCCGCAGCATCCGTCGACTCGAGCGAAGGCGTCGACACGACTTCGTCGGCGGCCGGCTTTTCCGCAGGCTTCTCGGCAGTCTTCTTCGTCGGCTCCGCTGGCGCGGCTGGCGCAGTGGACGCTGCGCTGGATGCAGGAGGAGTTGTCGCCGGCGCGGCATCGGCCGGGGCCGAGACGACCTCGGCGCCAGGTGGCGCGGGGACCGCAGTGGCCTCCGTTGCGGGCGCTGCGGCCGTATCCGCTGCCGGCGTCTGCTGCGCGACGGTCGCAGGCGAGACGGTCTCTGTCACGGGAGCCGGCGCGGCGGGCGGACGCGGAACCGTCACGGTCTGATCGCTGAAGTACACGATGATCCCGGCGACTGCGATGAGCCCGACGGTCACGGGAATCCAGCTCTTGCTCCCCTTGTCGCGTTCCAGCGGTTCCCGAATTCCCGGCTTGGGCGGCGCCACGGCGGTCTCGCCGCCCTGATGGCTAGGACTCAGCGCGGACTCTGGCAGACGACCGGCCTTCTCGGCCGAGAGCACCAGCGTGTCGCCGTCGAGACCCACGAATCGCGCGTAGTTCCGAAGGAAGCCCCGGACGAACACCGGGCTGGAGAAGATCGTGTAGTCGTCGCGCTCCAGGGCCTCGACCTGTCTGGGCTGCAGCTTGAGCTGGCGCGCAACGTCGTTGACCGTGAGCTTGAGCGTTTCGCGCGCGGCGTGGAGCTGTGTCCCCGCCGTGACGACGGGAACCGCTTCCAGCGCAGGCTCGGGGGTGAGATTCGGTGTGGAGTCGAGTGCGGCTTCCGTCATTCGAAGCGACCGTCGATGAAGAGTTGGGTTTCGGGGGCGGCGGGAAAGCGATCCTTCAGCTGCTTTCCGTACGACATGACCGCTGCGCGATCTCCCAGGGCATTCTCGATCCGTGCCCCCAGCCAGAGGGTGGCGGCATCCGCTTTCTGTGAGGACTGCGTGAAGCGGTTGAGATAGTTCTTCGCGAGATTGACCTGCCGGCGGGCATAGTGAATCTGCGCAAGGTTGACCAGGGCACGCGAATCGTCCGGCCGGACCAGGAGGGCGCGCTCGAAGTACTGCAGAGCCCCCACCTCGTCCCCGGCGCGACGCGAGCAGATGCCGGCATTCACGTAGGCGTCGTGCGCGGTGGCGTACAAGGGATTCTTGAGTGCCGTCTGGAAGTAGCGGATGGACTCCCGCTCCTTCTTCCGGTCGCAGAGAAACAGGCCGTAGCTGTTGTTGGCGTCGGAATCGTTCGGCTCGAGCTTCAGCGCACGTTCGAAGCTCGCCTTCGCCTTCACATCTTCCTTGAGTTCCATGTAGACCACGCCCAGCAGATTGTGGGCAGGCACATAGGTCGGGTCGGCCTTGAGTGCCTCGTCCGCCTCCTGGAGCGCGACAGCGAGCCGGCCGATGTGCAGGTAACTCGCCGCGAGTTCGGTGTGGGCACGGGCACGCTCCGACGCGGCTGCCGGCGTCGGCTCCCGTTGCGGGGGCGGCGATGAGCCCACATCGTTGGGTGAACGTGCCGGCGGTGACTGACACGCCGCCAGCAGGGCGACGAGAAGCAGGCCGACGTACGCGGCTGAGCGCCGGCTCATGTCGTGGACTCCGCGCCTTCGCGACGGGCGCCTCGGCGGGTCTTGTCCTGCACCTGACCGGCGAGCTGGCCACATGCGCCGTCGATCTCCTGACCGCGCGTCTTGCGAATCGTCGTGACGAATCCGGCTTCGATCAGTTCGGCCTGGAACCGCAGGACGGCATCCTGGGTGGAGCGCTCGAAACCGGCATCGGGAAACGGATTGAACGGGATCAGGTTGAACTTGCAGGGCAGATCGCCGATGAGATCCACCAGTTGCCGTGCATGGTCGAGCCGGTCGTTCACGTCCCGCAGCATGACGTATTCGAAGGTGACGAAATCGCGCGGTGCCGCCTGTCGCTGCCACTTCACCTGTCGCAGTTCGTCCACCGGTTCATCCTCGTCGTCCGCGTGATCGGGCGCGCTCGCAGCACCCTCGATGTAGCGGCGGCAGGCCGCCAGCAGTTCCGCCAGCGGCCACTTGCGGTTGATGGGGACCAGGCGATCCCGCAAGGCGTCGTTCGGGGCATGCAGCGACACCGCCAGCGACACCGGCAGCGTGTCGCGGAGGCGGTCCATCCAAGGCACCATGCCCGATGTCGACAACGTCACGCGCCGACGCGACATGCCGTATGCGTGATCGTCGAGCATCACCCGCATCGCGGTGACGACCGCGTCGAAGTTGGCGAGCGGCTCTCCCATGCCCATCATCACGACGTTCGTGACGACGCGCTTGCCGTTCAGGAGGTCTGCGCCGAGCGCGCGATTCGCATGCCACAGCTGGCCGATGATTTCCGCTGCGGAAAGGTTGCGATTGAAGCCCTGCCGCCCCGTGGAACAGAAGGCGCATTCGAGTGCGCAGCCCACCTGGCTGGAGATGCACAACGTGCCCCGGCTGGTCTCCGGAATGAACACGGTTTCGATGCCATTGGCCGCGCCCACATCGAGCAGCCACTTGCGAGTCCCGTCGGGCGCGGTGGAATCCTTCAGCACGCCGGGCGCGCGGATCTCCGCAGACTGCGCGAGGCGCGCGCGGAGATCCTTGGAGAGATCAGTCATCTGCTCGACGTTTGCCACCCCGGCGCGATGCACCCAGCGCATGACCTGCCGGGCGCGAAAGGGCTTCTCGCCCTGTTCCGCGAACCAGCGGCCGAGCGAGGCGGTATCGAAGTCGAGCAGATTGACGGCGGACATCAGCGGTTGAAGACGTCCAGCGAGGGGAAGAAGTAGGCGATTTCCTGGCGGGCGGTGTCCGGACCGTCGGAGCCGTGCACGGCGTTGGCGTCGATGGAATCGGCGAAGTCGGCGCGGATGGTGCCGGGGGCAGCCTTCTTCGGATCCGTCGCGCCCATCAGTTCACGGTTCTTGCCGATGGCGCCCTCGCCTTCCAGCACCTGGATCATCACGGGACCGGAGATCATGAAGCTCACGAGGTCCTTGAAGAACGGACGTTCGCGGTGGACGGCGTAGAACCCCTCGGCCTGGGCCTGGGACAGGTGCGCCATGCGGGCGGCCACGACCTTCAAGCCAGCGTTTTCGAAACGGGAGTAGATCTGGCCGATGACGTTCTTCGCGACCGCGTCGGGCTTGATGATGGAAAGGGTGCGCTCTACTGCCATGACGTTCTCCAAAAGCAGGTTAAATTCACAAGGAATTCAGGAGGATAGCATGTGCTCCTCGACGAGGGAAGGGCAAGACCCCGGCCACGCGCAAAAAACCAAGGGTGGCGCCGGCTGCGCAGAGCCTTCCGGACCCGCGGCGCCCGGCCCGGGCGCCCCTTCCCTACCTCGCCGCTGCCCCGGGTGTTAGCATCCCGTCATAAGAATGACCCTACCCGACAGACAAGCAATGGCCAATGCCGTTCCGCTCGATCCGCAGCAAGACGCCTCGAAGAAGCGAGCAATCCGCCGCCTAGTTGCCGCTCTGATCCTCCTCGCGGTTGCCATCGTCGGTCTCGCCGTCCTGGACCGGCTGGCCCAGAAGAAGCAGGCGGAGCCGCCCCCGCCGCCGCCGATGGCGAGCGCGCCTGTACCTGCCCCACCGCCTCCGGCCGCGGAGCCGCCGCCCGCGCCCGCTGTAGAACCCCCGCCTCCACCCGTGGTCGGCGAGGACACGGAACCCCCGCCCGCCGAGCCGCCACCCGAAGACAAGACGGCCGCACCGGAAGGCACGCAGGGCGCACCGGTGAAGCCCGGAGCCACCGCTGCACGCCCCCAGCCGAGAAGCCCGGCCCCCGGCGCCACGCCGAAGCAGCCCGCATCGGAATCGCCACCAACGGCCTCGACAGCTCCAGCTCCTGCGCCGGCACCATCGCCAGCGCCGACGGCCACGAAGACCTCACCGCCTCCCGCACCTGCGGAGGAAAAGGGGACGGAATCCGCATCCAAGGGATTCGTCGTCCAGATCGGCGTGTTCACGAGCTACACCAATGCCGAAGCCCTGCGCCAGAAACTGAAGGAATCGGGCATCGAGGCGCGCACGGAAACCCGCGTGCAGCTCGGGCCCTTCACCGACCGGGCCCAGGCGGAAGCGGCGATGGAGAAGATCCGGTCACTGGGCATCCGCGGCGTGCTGGTACCCCAGAGGTAGGACAACCGCCGGGGCCCGTTCCGGAAGGTCCCGCGGACCTTCCCCCGGGTTGTCACTCGATCCGGAATTCGATCAGTCTCGGCCCCCGTTGCCTGCTCGCCGACCGGAACGCATCCGCGAACGCTTCGAGCGTGTCCACGCGGGTGGCTTCCACACCCATGCCTTCGGACAGCTTCACCCAGTCGAGATCGGGCCGCGAGAGGTCGAACAGGTCGTTCGACACCCGTCCAGGCTGAGCTCCAACGGCCAGCAGTTCGCCGTGGAGAATCCGGTAGGTGCGGTTCGCAAACACGACGTTCACCACATCGAGCTTTTCGCGCGCCTGGGTCCAGAGGGCCTGCAGCGAATACATTCCCGCGCCATCGGCCTGGAAGCACACGACCTTGCGGTCCGGACACGCTATCGCCGCGCCGGTCGCACAGGGAAACGCGTGTCCGATCGCGCCGCCGGTCACCTGCAGCCAATCGTGGGGTGCCGCCGCCATCGTGGGCGGAAACAACGCGCGTCCGGACGTGACACCGTCCTCGGCCACGATGCAGTGTTCGGGCAGGAGGACACCCATCACCTTCGCGAAGCCCTCCGGCGAGAAACGACCGCTCACCAGTTCGGGGGCCGGACCCGCGGGTTCCATGGGCACCGACTGCGGGGCGCCCAGTTCCTCCGCGAGCCACTCGAGTGCCGCCACGGCATCCTGCTCGGGACGCGCCAGCACGTGCATCGCCGCGTCGGGCGGCGCGAGCAGGCTGGGCTTGTCCGGGTAACCGAAGAAGCCCGTTGGCGGCTTGGCGCCGACCAGCACGACGTGCCGCAGACCGGCCAGCGCCCTGACGGCCACATCCACGGGGTACGGGATGCGATCCACCGGCGCCCGGCCCCGCCCGCGAGCCATGTGCCCCACCTGTGTCGAAGCGCGCAGCGCTGCACCCGATGCGAAGGCCACCCGTTGTGCGGCACGCAGACCGGCTTCGCTCAACGCCTGCCCGGAAAGCACGAGCATCGCGGGTTCCCGGCTGCGCAGGACGCGGGCGACGCTCGCGAGCGTCTCGGGCGCGACCGGCCCGCGCGCCGGCACCGCCAGTGCGGGTGCGGGCTCCGCCCCTTCCGACCATGCAGTATCGGCCGGGAGAATCAGCGTGGCGATCTGCCCCGGCGCGCTTCGCGCCGCCTGAACGGCTGCGGCACCGTCGTTCGCCACCTGCGCCACCGAGCCGCTCGTTCTGACCCAGTTCGACACCGCTCGCGCGAGCCCCTCCGTGTCCGCCGTCAGCGGGGCATCGTACGGGCGGTGGAACGTCGCGTGATCTCCGACGATGTTCACCATCGGCGTGAAGGCGCGCCGGGCGTTGTGCAGGTTGGCGATCCCGTTGGCGAACCCCGGCCCGCAGTGGAGCAACGTGGCGGCCGGTTTGCCGGCCATGCGGGCGTAGCCGTCCGCACATCCGGTGACGATCGTCTCGGCCAGTCCGAGCACGCACCGCATGCCGGGCACGCGATCGAGCGCCGACACGAAATGCATCTCCGACGTGCCGGGGTTGGCGAAGCACGTATCGACCTCACTGGCGATCAGCGTGCGGATCAGGGCTTCCGCGCCGTTCATTGGTCTCTCCTTTCCATTGACGCCGGGGAGCTTACTCCTGCCTCGCGCCAAAGGACGCCGGGAGCCGATGCCGACCACGCTCGCCAAGCCGCCCGGGAAGAAAGACCGCCAGCCATATCGGGTGAGACTCCGATCCACGCTGCCCGGCTTTGATTCACTGTCCCCGGCGCGGTAACCTTGACAGCCATCCCGCCCGATCACTTCGGGTGAAGGACGAACCTACCGGCACCGTCGCCCCACCGCGGGTGACGCCTTGCCCGGAGTCCGCGACGACTCTGATTTTCGCAACGACCTCAGGGAAGATTTCATGGTATCGCCCACGAGAAGGACCTTCGGCCTGACCGCCGCCGCTGTACTCACATCGATGGCCGCCACACCGGCATCGGCCGCCGGATCGGTGGCGATGCAGGTCGAGCACCTCATCAGGCAGGCCATGGCGGAGTACAACTCCGCCATGGAGGAAAGCGACAGCGCGGCGTTCCTCAAGTACTTTTCATCGAGCGCGAAGTACGAGTCGCCGGTGTTCCGCTATGCAGGCCGGGCGGAACTTGCGCGTCATCTCGAAGCCGAGTTCAAGACCTACAAGGCGCGCTACCAGGTCAACAAGATGTTCATGCAGGACAGCTCCGCCGCGATCGTGATGACCTGGGAGGCGGAGGATCGCAAGTCCGGTGACACGATCAGAATCGACATGGTCGGACTGTTCGAAGTGGGTTCCAGCGGGCAGTTCAGTTCGGCGGTCTTCTACTTTGATTCCGCGAAGGCTCAGGCCCTTGCAAAACTGGCCAAGTGAGCGCCGCGCCATGAAGACCGTCCATTCCAGTCGACGCAGGACCTTCGGCAGTGTCGCATCCGTACTCGCGTTAGCCGGCGGTCTCTGGGCCGGAAGCGCCACAGCCGCAGACGACGCCTTTGTGTGCATGGAAGAGTCGCAGGAGAAGTGCGACTACGAGAACCGGAACATGGAGCTCTTCATCAAGGGTCGAGACGCCTTCGATCGCGGGCGCGAGACCGGTGACTTCCGCGAGGCGTATTCCCTTGCCGCCGAGCTCATTGCCCGCAAGGACGTCCGGCACGGCAGCGGACTGATGAAGTTCATTTACCTGCAACTCGCGCAGGGCGCCCACAAGAACCTCGTGGAAGCCTATCGCTGGGTGGCCGCGGACATCGCTGCCGGCGCGTCCTACAAGCGACTGGACCTCCAGCGCGTGCTGGATCAGATTGCAGCCAGGATGACGCCGGAGCAACTCGCCGAGGCGAAGCGCTAGCGAAGGTCCGCGCAAGCTGCACGGTCACGCAGCCTCTGCGGAATTCCTCCGGAAAAAAATCGGGCGCCGTGCTCGCGCGCGGCGCCCGATACGGAATCTCTTCCGCCGTGTCGAAGAGGCGCCTTATCGGAGGCGCAGATCTTCCTTGATGTACTTCGCGAGCACGCCTAGCGTCTCGTCGTCGATCAGGCCCTTGAAAGCGGGCATGCCCTTGCCGGTTCGGCCGTTCGCGATCGTCTGGACGAGTTCCTGCTCCGTCAGCTTGGTGACACGCAGGTCCGCCCCATAGCCACCTTCGTTCTGACCGCCACGGCCGTCGCCCAAATGACAGGTAATGCAGCCGAACTTCACGAAGGCCGCCTGGCCTCCAGCCCGCGGCACGATGATCTCGGGACGATCACCGGTCTCGGTCTCGGCAAGGGCCGGTTCGGGTTGGACCGCCCACGCGGCCAGGCCGCAAAGCGCGGCGCCCAGCAGCATCGAAGTTGTTTTGCGAAAGCCGTTCATGCACATCTACCTTGGAGTTTGAGTCTGGGCTCGACGGTTCGAGCCAAAAGATCCGATCCGGAGAAACACAGGGCCGGCACATTGCCGGCCCTGCACACGTCAACAGCAGATTACTCGCCCAACTCGAACACGTAGAGCATGTTGCTGGGCACTTGCGACTTCAGCTCGGGCGTGGCGCTCACGAACCACTGAGGCCATGCACCACCGAGACCCACTTCGATCGCGATGTACTGCTTGCCATCGGCCATGTAGCTGATGGGAGGCGCATTGACGGCGGATCCGGTCTCGAACTTCCACAGCTCTTCGAGCGTATCGGCATCCAGCGCCACCACCTGACCTTCGGCGTAACCGGCGAACACCAGACCGCCGGCGGTGGACATCAGGCCGCCCAGCTGCGGGTGCTTGGTGGTGTGCTTCTTGACCACCTTGCCGGTGCCGACATCGATCGCGGTGATCGAGCCCCAGATCCGACCGCACTCCGCATCCTCGAACGTCGAGAACGGTGCGCCGCCCAGGAACAGCTGACGGTGCTTGAATGCGCCCGGCTCGGCGATCTCGGTGAAGGCCTTGTTGCAGCCGTCGATCGTCGGGATGTAGTAGCGGTTGGTGTGCGGGCTGTACGTGGTGGGCGGCCAGTTCTTGCCCCCCATGTGACCCGGCTTCAGCACGCCTTCCACGGTGCCACGACCCTTGGTCGCGGTACCACGACCGGCGGCCGTACCCGGCACGTAGGTCTGCACATCCTTCTTCGGATCGTAGGTCTTCGGCTTGCACTTCGCGTCCAGTCCACCGGACCAGTTCAACTCTTCCACGAACTGCGTGCACCACAGCGGCTCACCGGTCTTGCGATCCAGTGCATACGCATAGCCATTGCGGTTGGCGTGCAGCGTCGCGCGACGGAACGCGCCGTTGATCTGCGTATCGACGAAGGTGTTCTCGTTGATCGAGTCGTAGTCGTACGGATCGTTCGGCGTGTGCTGGAAGCCCCACTTGATCTTGCCGGTGTCGGCATCGAGGGCGATCGTCGAGTCGGTCCACAGGTTGTCACCGGGACGATAGGCGTTGTCCCAGTCCGGACCCGGGTTCGCGGTACCCCAGACGATGAGGTTCAGCTCGGGATCGTAGGAACCCGTGACCCAGGTCGTGCCGCCGCCGGTCTTCCAGGCGCCATGCTTGTCCTTCCAGGTCTCGTGGCCAGGCTCGCCCGGGCCGGGGATCGTGTAGG
>CAZEDA010000016.1:0-16633 GCA_964510915.1 uncultured Rhodocyclaceae bacterium
GAGAACTCGCTCTGGATCCGCGCGACGGACACGGCCTCGCCCTGGTTCTTCTCGAACAGGATGATCGCCATCATCTTGCCGACGTTCTCGCGGGTGAGGTCACGCATCACGCGCCCGCCTGCGGCGTCGAGAGAAACCGACACGGCCGGACGCTGGTTCTGGTCGAAGGTCGGGCCCGCGTCGGTGATGCGCTCACCGGTGAGGACCACCTGCTTCTTCACGTAGACCTGCCCCTGGGTGCCGTCCCGACGGGGCTCGGGGAAGACGTCCGATCCGATGCCCGGGGTACCGGTGCGCATCGCATCCTCGTCGACCATGCGGATCTCGAGGGTGGCAGTACGGCCAAGAATCTCCTTCGCCTTCGCAGTGTCCTGCACGCCCGGCAACTGGACGACGATCCGGTCGACGCCCGACTGCTGGATGATGGGCTCGGCCACGCCCAGCTCGTTCACCCGGTTGCGCAGGGTGGTGATGTTCTGCTGGACAGCGAAGTCCTGAATGCTCTTCTCGGTTTCGGGCTTCAGCGTCGCGGTGATGAAGTAGTCGGTCCCGTCGCTCTTCCCCTTCAGCACGAGTCCCGGGATGTTCTTGTCGATGACGCCGATGGCCTTCTCGCGGGTGGCCTCGTCGCGGAAGCGCACGGACACGGCCTGACCGTCCCGGACCACACCAGCGTAGCGAACTTCCTTGTCACGCAGGATCTGACGGATGTCGGACGCGTAGCGGTCGGCGGCCTGGGTAAGCGCACCGGCCATGTCCACCTGCATCAGAAAGTGAACGCCGCCCCGGAGGTCCAGCCCGAGATACATGGGCAGGGCGTTGAACGAATGCATCCACTGCGGGGCATTCGAGAACAGGTTGAGCGCGACGGTGTAGTCCTTGCCGAGATCCTTTGCAATGACCTCTCGGGCCCGGAGCTGGGTCCCGGGGTCGGCAAAGCGGATGCGGACCGCGTTGCCCTCGACGAAGGTGCCGTCGGCCTTCACGTTCTCCTTGGCGAGCAGCTCCTCCACGTGCTTGACGAGCGCATCGTCGACCTTGGCAGGAGCCCGTGTCGGCGCGATCTGCACCGCAGGCGACTCGCCGAAGATGTTCGGGATCGCGTAGAAGATCCCGATCAGGACCACGATCCCGACGAGCAGGTATTTCCAGAGCGGATAGCGATTCATGTGTCCAGGGGCTTGTCGGAAAGTGCCGCGGAAATCAGGCGACGGGAGGGATCAGGTCGCGTTCTTGAGCGTGCCCTTGGGGAGCACGAGCTGGATCGACGGCTTCTGCACCTGCACTTCGACATTGCTGGCGATCTCGATGGAGACATAGTTGTCGGTCACCTTGGTGACCTTGCCCAGCATGCCGCCGCCGGCCACGACCTCGTCACCCTTGGCCAATGCCGCGAGCATCGCCTTGTGCTCCTTGGCGCGCTTGGCCTGCGGCCGGATCATCAGGAAGTACAGCACCACGAACATCAGGATGATCGGAGCGAGGCTCAGCAAATCGAGCCCCTGCTGACCAGCGCCGGCGCCTTGCGCCCATGCGAGAGAGATCACACCCATATCCTCCGGAAGCATCGTCCGCCCATCGAAAGGGAAGTCCCTGTCAGGCACGGAAAAAAGGCGCGCATTCTAGCACGCACCTCTCGGAAAACCCCTTGTTTCAGGACGTTCGACGAACCGCACGGCCAGCGCCGGGAAGTCAGTCGTTCGAGGCGGAGGCCCCCCGACGGGCATGGAAGGCATCCCGGAAGGCCGCCAGACGCCCCTCCCTCACGGCCTGCCGGAGCCCGGCCATGAGCTCGTGGTAGTAGTGCAGGTTGTGCAGCGTATTGAGTCGCGCGCCGAGGATTTCGTTCATCCGCTGGAGATGGTGCAGGTAGGACAGCGAGAAGTTGGCGCAGGTGTAGCAGGTGCATTCCGGATCCGGCGGCGCCAGTTCGTCCCGGTACCGGCTGTTGCGCAGCTTCACATTGCCGTTCCGCGTGAAGAGCCAGCCGTTGCGCGCATTGCGGGTGGGCATCACGCAGTCGAACATGTCGATGCCCGCCGAGACGGCCTCCACCAGGTCTTCCGGCGTCCCCACCCCCATGAGGTAGCGCGGACGGTCCGCGGGCAACTGCGGAGCCGTGTGGGCCAGGATCCGGCGCATGTCCTCCTTGGGCTCGCCGACGGACAGGCCGCCGATGGCATAGCCGTCGAACCCGATCCCGCGCAGCCGGTCGAGGGACTCGTCCCGCAGCGCCTCGTACATGCCGCCCTGGACGATCCCGAACAGATTGTTCGGACTTCCCTCGAACGCCTTCTTGCTGCGCTCGGCCCATCGCAGAGACAGCCGCATGGAGGTCGCCGCCTCGGTCTCGGTTGCCGGATAGGGCGTGCACTCGTCGAAGATCATGGCGATGTCGGAGTCGAGCACCCGCTGGATCTCCATGGACTTCTCCGGCGTAAGCAGCATGCGGTCGCCGTTCACCGGCGATTGGAACCGCACGCCCTCCTCCGCCACCTTGCGCAACGCGCCGAGACTGAAGACCTGGAAGCCGCCGGAGTCGGTCAGGATCGGGCCGTCCCATCCCATGAACCGGTGCAGCCCGCCGTGTTTGCCGATGACCTCCAGCCCGGGACGCAGCCAGAGGTGGTAGGTGTTGGAGAGCACCACCTGGGACCCGATATCCCGAAGTTCGACCGGACTCAAGGACTTGACCGCGCCGTAGGTGCCCACCGGCATGAAGAAGGGCGTCTCGACGGTCCCGTGCGGCAGCGTCAGCCTGCCGGACCGGGCAGCGCCGTCCGTCGCGAGGAGTTCGAAGGTGAGCACCGGATCAGGTCGTCCGCGGACCGCGCTCGATCAGCATCGCGTCGCCATAGCTGAAGAACCGGTACGCCTGCTCCACGGCATGCAGGTAGGCGCGTCGCATGAGATCGGTTCCGCCGAAGGCGCTCACCAGCATGAGGAGAGTCGATTTGGGCAGGTGGAAGTTGGTGAGCATCAGATCGACAATCTGGAACTCGAAGCCCGGGATGATGAACAGATCCGTTTCGCCGGTGGCGGCACGCATCTCGCCATACTGCGCCATCACGCCCTCCAGCGCACGGACCGATGTCGTGCCGATGGCAATCACTCTGCCGCCATTGCGTTTGGCGGCCAGGATGCTCTGAGCGACCTCCGGCGTCACCTCGTAGTGCTCGCGATGCATCCGGTGCTCGGCAACGTCGTTGGTTCTGACCGGCTGGAAAGTCCCGGCGCCCACATGGAGGGTGATCTCGCAAAGGCGGGCGCCTCGCTCGGCCACGCGGGACAGGATCGCCTCGGTGAAATGCAGGCCGGCGGTCGGCGCTGCAACCGCCCCTGGTCGGGACGCGTACACCGTCTGGTAGCGCTCTTCGTCGGAAGCGCCGGCCGGCCGCTGGATGTAAGGCGGGAGCGGCAGTTCGCCGTGTCGTGACAGGACGCCCAGGACCGACTCGCGGGAGTGGAAGCGCAGATGAAAGAACATGCCTTCCCGGCCCATGACCTCCACTTCGACGCCGCCGTCGAGCGCGAACCGGGAACCCGGCTGGGGACTGTGACTGGCACTCACCTGTGCCAGCACGTGATGCTCGTCGATGATCCGCTCGACCAGGACCTCCAGACGCCCCCCCGTCGGCTTGGTGCCATGGAGCCGGGCTCGGATGACCTTGGTGTTGTTGAAGACCACGACGTCGCCGGGCTCGACGAACTGGGGAAACTCGCGGAACCAGCCGTCCCGGAACCGCCCGCTCGGGCCGTGGACGACCAGCATCCGGCTCGCCCCGCGTTCTGCCGGGGGAGTCTGCGCGATCAGGTGCTGCGGGAGCGGATAGTCGAAGTCGTCGAGGGTCATGGGGCCGGGAGTATGCCGGGGAGCACTGCCGCCTGTGAAGTTCCAGGTGACTGTCCGGGGAAGGTCCGAGCAAGCACGTCCCTTTCCACCCCCCGGGCGATGGGTGATAATCCGCCGGTTTCTCGCTTCCTCGCCGGGATGGCGGAATAGGTAGACGCACGGGACTCAAAATCCCGCGCCTTCACGGGCGTACCGGTTCGATTCCGGTTCCCGGCACCAGCACCCCCCATGCCTCCCCAGGACGCCCCTCCTCTCCGGATACCGCCGGCCAACTGCGCGCGGTCACCGCAATCCGGCGTTTTTGGACGCCTGGCAGGACTGCCATGAACATCGCTGAGCTCCACGATCTGCTCCGCACCCACGGCGCCGGCCCGGCCCATAGCCGTCGCGCCCTTCGCGCGTGGCTGCAGGGCAGACCGCTGGATTCCGGTCACGCCAGTCCCCGCGACTTCTTTCCCGCGCGCTTTCTCGCCGCGTTGCCGGCATTGCACGCCGCTCTGGAAGCCCTGGCCCACGTCCGGTCCGCCCATCCCGCCGAAGATGGTTCCACCCGGCTCCTCGTGGGCCTCGCCGACGGCCAGTCGGCAGAGAGCGTGCTGCTGCCCCGGGAGGGCGTCTGCGTCTCGACGCAGGTGGGCTGCGCCGTCGGTTGCACGTTCTGCATGACCGGTCGGGAGGGCTTGAAGCGCCACCTCGGCAGCGCCGAGATCCTCGCCCAGGTGGCGCTCGCCCGGGCCCGGCACCCGGTGCGCAAGGTCGTGTTCATGGGCATGGGCGAACCCGCCCACAACCTCGACAACGTATTGGAGGCCATCGAGATGCTCGGTACCGATGGCGGGGTGCCGCACAAGAACCTCGTGTTCTCGACCGTGGGTGACCGGAGAGCCTTCGACAAGCTCCCGCTCGGGGTCGTGAAGCCGGCTCTGGCGCTATCCCTCCACACGACCAAGGCTGACCTCCGGGCCGAACTGCTCCCCCGCGCACCCCGGATCGCCCCCGACGAACTCGTGAGCCTCGCCGACGAATACAGCCGCGCGACCGGCTATCCGGTCCAGTACCAGTGGACGCTGCTGGAGGGCATCAACGACGGCGACGACGAGGTGGAAGCCATCGCCCGCCTGCTGGCCGGCCACTATGCGGTGATGAACCTGATTCCGTTCAACACGTTGCCCGACAGCCCCTATCGCCGCCCTTCCATGGATCGGGCAGCCGAGATGGTCCGCGCGCTCCATCGCCGCGGCGTGCTCGCGAAGCTCCGCTACTCCGCCGGACAGAACGTGGAAGGCGGATGCGGCCAGCTCCGCGCAAGGGCCCTCGCAGCAACCTGAGGGCCGATATCCGGGCGCAGGAGCCCCTCAACCCTCCGGCCCGTCCATCGGCAGGCCGACGCGGCTTGCTCCGCCACCCGCGCCCCTACTTCCGATACTTCGCCAGCAGATCCCTGGCGTCCTGCAGCAGTTGCCGCCCGTTCTGTCCGCGCTTGTCCATGGACGCAACCCACTCGTCGTAGATGGGCGCACTCGCCCGGATCCACACGTCGGTCTCCGCCGCGCTCAGCGTGATCACCGTATTGCCCCGGTCGACGGCCGCCTTGCGGCCGACCGGCTGGCTCTCGTCCCAGATCCGGCCGATCTGCCTCGACAGCGCGGCACCGCTGTTGGCGTCGATCACCTTCTTCAAGTCGGCCGGCAGGCTGTCGTACTTCGCCTGATTCATCGCGAAGATGAATCCCGCCGTATAGAGCGCTGGCCGCGTCGGGTCGGTCTGGGTGTGGAACTTCACCAGCTCATGCAGCTTGAAAGCCGGCAGGACTTCCCAGGGCAGGGCAAAGCCGTCGATGGTGCCCTTGCTGACGGCTTCCGCCACCCCCGTGACGGGCATCCCGACCGGCGTGGCGCCGAGCCGCGCGAGCAGCTTGTTGGTCTGCCGCGTGGGCGCTCGCAGCTTGAGGCCCTTGAAGTCGTCCAGCGTGCGCACCGGTTTCGTGGCGGTGTGCAGATAGCCCTCGTCGTGCACCCAGGTCGCCAGAATCTTCGTGCCCGGAAACTCCTTCAGCGCGTGCTTCTGGAGGTAGTCCCACGACGCCGCTGCGCCGGCTTCCGCCGAGTTCGTCATGAACGGCAGTTCGAACACCTCCATCGTCGGAAAGCGACCCGCCGTGTATCCCGGCAGGGTGATCGTGAGATCGTCCACACCGTCCTTGATCCGTTCCACCAGTTGCTGCGGCGTACCGCCACCCGTCATGGCCGGCAGCAGCTGGCACTTCATCCGTCCGCCGGACTCCGACGCAATCCGATCACACCACGGCGCAATCACGCGCACGGAGGCCATCGCCTGCGGGGGCCAGATGTGGTGGAAGCGCAGCGTGATCTCCTCCGCGCAGGCAGCAGTACTCGCAATTGCGAGACTGCAGGCCGCAAGAAGCCGTCTCATCGTTTCGTGTCCTCTCCGGTCGCGCTTCATCCCCACACCTCCCTCGCCGTTTCGACCACCAGTTGAAGCTTGCGTCGCTGGTCCTCGACCGCGATGTTGTTTCCATGCACGGTACTCGAGAATCCGCACTGCGGACTGAGGCAGAGCTGATCGAGCGTCGTGTAGCGGGCGGCCTCGTCGATGCGGCGCTTCAGGGTGTCCTTGCTCTCCAGCTGACCGAACTTGGTCGTGACGAGTCCGAGCACGACGATCCGGCCGGGCGCCAGGTACCGCAGAGGCCGGAAATCCCCTGAGCGATCGTCGTCGTACTCCATGAAGATCGCATCGAGATTCATCTCGGCGAGGAGCGCCTCCGCCACCGGCTCGTAGTTGCCCTGGGCGGCGAAGGTGCTGCGGAAATTGCCGCGGCACAGATGCATCGCCAGCGTCATGCCGGCCGGCTTGCGCGCCACGACCTTGTTGATGAACTGCGCGTACCGGTGGGGCAGTTCGTTGGGGTCGTCGCCACGCTGGCGCGCGGCCTCCCGCATCCTCTCGTCGCAGAGGTACGCCATGTTGGTGTCGTCCATCTGCACGTAGCGGCAGCCCGCATCGAACAGGCTTTGCAGCTCGTCACCATAGGCCCGCGCCGTGTCATCGTAGAAATCGGGATCGAGCTCCGGGTAGGCCTCCCGGCTGATGCCGCCCCGACCGCCACGGAAATGGAGCATCGTAGGGCTGGGAATGGTCACCTTCGGCGTGCAGCCAGGCGCGCTCTGCTCCACCTGTGACTTCAGATACTCGAAGTCCGCGCGCTGGATGTCCCGTACGTGTCGCACCTTGTCCACCACGCGAATGGCAGGCGGCGCCAGTTCCTCACTGCCGTCCGGGCGCTTCACCAGCACAGGAATGTCCGTCTTCACGCCGCCCAGCTGATCGAGGAAATCGATGTGGAAGTAGGTGCGCCGGAATTCGCCGTCCGTGATCGACTGCAGCCCGCAGTCGCGCTGGAACTGCACGATCTCGGCGATGGCGCGATCCTCGACCTCCCGAAGCTGTTCGGCCGACAGCTCGGCTTTCGCTCTTCGCTCTCTGGCTTCGAGCAGATAGGCAGGCCGGAGGAAACTGCCGACATGGTCTGCCCGGAACGGGGGCGTGGCACGCAAGGTCATGACGAGTTCCTGGAGTTCTCGTGAAGAGTGAATCGCGATTATGACCTCCCGCCGCCTTGCGCAGGACGATTGACCTCGCCGCCCTGCCGCCCCGATACTCCCCGCGGCCGCACGCCACCCGCAAGAGGCAGGCTGTGGCACCCGCACGCGCCGTCGCGTGCCCTGAACGGATCTGCCATGGAGATCTCGCCCGTGACCGTCCTGCCCGCAGTCTGCGGTCGTGCCGCGCGCATCGTGCCCGGCGTACGCCGGGATCTGCACGACCCGCTCGAGCAGAAGATCCGCGCCGTATTCGCCGGCTCGAAGGGCAATCCCTGGAGCAGGGACCGCAGGATCAGGCGCCGGGTGGCTGCCCCCGACGCCAGCTTCGATGTGGTGTGCGAGAGCGCGAAGCGGCTCAACCTCGACCTGCGCAAGATGACATGATCGAAGTCCGCGGGCTCGCCAAGGCCTACGGCTCCGTGCAGGCGCTGCGCGGTGTGGACCTGTCGGTGGCCGCGGGCGAGCTGTGCGTCATCCTCGGCCCCTCCGGCGCAGGCAAGTCCACGCTGCTCCGCTGCATCAACCGTCTCGTCGAACCCACCACCGGGGACATCCGCGTCGGCGGGCTCGGCGCCCCGAAGGACAGGCGGGAACTCCGTGCGCTCCGCGCGAGCGTCGGCATGATCTTCCAGGATCACAACCTCGTGCCCCGCATGTCCGTGCTGAAGAACGTGCTCACCGGACGGCTGGCGCATCTGGGCACGGCGACGTCCGTCCTGCAGTGGTTTCCGGATCACGACATCGCCATCGCCATGCGCGCGCTCGAGCGGGTGGGTCTCGCCGATCGCGCGCGGGACCGCTCCAACCGCCTGTCTGGCGGACAGCAGCAGCGCGTCGGCATCGCCCGCGCGCTCGCGCAGGAACCCCGGGCGATCCTCGCGGACGAGCCCGTGGCCAGCCTCGACCCGAAGACGGCGCGCGTGGTGCTCGACGATCTGCGCCGCGCCGCCCACGATCTCGGCATCGCCGTGCTGTGCAATCTGCATCAGGTCGACTACGGCATCGAGTTCGCCGATCGCATCGTCGGTATCGAAGGCGGCCGGGTCGTGTTCGAAGGCTCGCCGGCTCAGCTCGATGAAGCCGCACTCGCCCGCGTGTATCCCGGTCTCGATGTCTCCAGAGCCTTCGCAGCCGGCACGGCGGGCCGCGCGATCGCCACGCCCGGGAGCGGTCCGGCATGACGCGCTTCCGCTTCCTCCTCGGCGCGCCGTGGACACCGAAGCGCCTCGCTGCCTGGAGCGCCGGCGCTGTGGTAGGGCTTGGCGTGCTCGTCTGGAGCGCGCGGGGCATCGGCCTCAGCCTCACCGAACTCCTGCGCGGCATGCCGTGGGTGATCGATCTGGTCTCGCGGATGATGCCGCCCAACTGGGCGGTACTGGAGCGCCTCGTGCGTCCCGTCGTCGAGACGGTGCAGATCGCGATCTGGGGAACCCTGCTCGCGGTGGTGATGGCCCTGCCCCTCTGCTTCGTCGCCGCGCGCAATCTCAGCCCGAATCTGCTGGTGTTTCACGCCATGCGGCAGGTGCTCAACGCCCTGCGCGGCATCAACGAGATCATCTTCGCGCTGATCTTCGTGGCCGCGGTGGGTCTCGGTCCGTTCGCGGGCGTGCTGGCCCTGGCGATCCACGGCGCTGGCATGCTGGGCAAGTTCTTTGCCGAAGCCATCGAGGAAATCGACGCCGGCCCCGTCGAGGCACTGCGCTCGACGGGCGCCAATGCCGCGCAGGTGGTCGTGTTCGGTGTGCTGCCGCAGGTGATTCCCGCGTGGATCGCGTCGACCCTCTACCGGTTCGAAGTGAACCTGCGCGCGGCCACGATTCTCGGGATGATCGGCGCCGGCGGCATCGGCTTCGAACTGGTGAGCTCGATGAAGCTCTTCCAGTATCAGGACACCGCAACGTGCGTCCTGGTGATTCTCGCCATGGTGATGACCGCGGACTTCGTGTCGAGCCGGCTCCGCGCGCGCATTCTCGCGCCTTGAGGAAGGTCCGCCGGCCAGGAAAGATTCCCGCCCCAATTGATCCGCATCAAACCCCGCCCCCGGGGCCCGACGTAGCGTGGTTGCGCACTGCTAACGTGCGCGACAGGGGAACCGGGGTGACTGCGAAGATCTGGGTATGCGACGACGAGCCGAGCGAACGGTTCCCGGTTTTCACTCGGGGCAACGTCGGCGAAGTGTTCGTCGAGGCGGTCTCGCCGCTCACCTGGACCGCGCTCGGGCGTCTGGCCTGGGAACCCGCCTGGCGAGACGCATTCTGCGCGATCGGGGCGTTCACACCCGGCGAGTTCCGGGCACCGGGCCATCCGGAGATCACCGCCTGCTTCGGCGGTTACATCTACATCAACATGTCGGTCACACGCGTGCTTGCCGTTCGCATTCCCGGCATGAGCGTGGAAGCCATCGACCGATCCCTGTTCGGCGATGCCGCCGATGTCCCGCCCTACCGGCCCGACCCGCGGGACGCGGATCCGGCGCGCACCGAGGCTGTGACCGGCTGGCTGCAGTCCCTGTTCACCGCCGATCCCAGACCGGCGGCGGACCGGTACCGCGATGAGGTTCTGGCGCTGCAGGCGCGCAGACCGGACCTCACCGCGCTCTCCGACCGCGCGCTGCTGGACCATTTCCGCTCCCTCATTCCGCAGGCCAGGCGGCTGTTCGAACAGCACGTGCTGAACACCTACGGCGCCAACGTCCTGACGAGTGTCGTTGCGCAGCTGGCCGAGGCCGCGAGCGCAGCGGAGCTCGCGGCAAACGTGACCGCAGCCGTCGGTGATGTGGATTCGGCGGCTCACTCGTTCGAACTCTGGACCCTGTCGCGCAGGATCCGCTCGTCGCCCGTCCTGTCGTCCCTGTTCGACGGCGGCGTCGACGGCCTGATGGAGCGCCTCATCGCGACAGACGCTCCCGACGCCCGCACTTTCGCAGCGGACTGGCAACGGTTCCTCGACCGATGGGGGTTCCTCGGACCGAGCGTGTGGGATCTGCGGTCTTCCACTTACGCGACCGATCCGACGCTGGTGCTGCGCATGCTCGAACGGGCGCGGCATTCCGCGGACGACGCGGACCCCGCGGCGCGTTTCTCGGAACTTGCCTTTCGCCGAAACAAGGCCGTGGACGATCTGTCCTCCCGGCTTTCGCAGTCGCCCGATCTCCAGGGACGCTTCGTTGCCGCCGCACGGTCCGTCGGCAACTACCTCGCGGCGCGCGAGCGCGGCAAGACCAGCTGCACCCGATGGAACGAGGAAGCCCGGTCGGTCATGCGCGAGCTGGGCGGACGTCACGCGACGCGAGGTGTCCTGCAGCGATGGCAGGACATCCTGCTGCTGCAACTCGACGAACTGGATGCGTTCCTGGCGGCGCCTCCCGGGTTCGCCGACGTCATCGCCGAGCGTCGCCGAATGCTGGCGCTGCTGGAGACCAGGGAACCGCCCTTCGTGTTCGAAGGGGCTCCGCCGCCTTTGTCGGCGTTCGGGGATCGCGGGGAGCGGCCGGAGGTCCCGAACACTGCCGGTGAGGTGCTCCATGGAATCGGCGTGTCACCGGGCGTCCACACCGGACGCGCCCGGGTGATCACCTCGCTCGATGTGGACAGCGACCTGGAGCCCGGCGAAGTCATCGTCACGGAAGTCACGGACGCCTCCTGGGGCCCCCTCATGCTGTCTGCGGGTGCCATCGTGGTGGAGACGGGCGCTCCCATTTCCCATGCCGCCATCGTCTCCCGCGAACTCGGCATTCCGGCCGCGGTGTCGGTTCCTAATGCCACGCGCCGAATTGCCAACGGCCGACTGGTGACCGTCGACGGCGGCACGGGCACGGTGACCTTGCGATGACCGATCGCCGGGAAACCGCGTCGTGACCGCCGTGCCGGACTCTCGCGAGCCCGTTCCGAGAATCCTCTCCGTGGACGGGTCCTGCCCCCTCCCGCGCGAAGAAATCGGGGGCAAGGCCTGGGGCGTGAATCGCATGTGCGCGCTGGGGCTCGTGGTACCGCCCGCGTTCGTGATCTCCACCCGCGTATGCCGCGACTACTTCGCAAAGGGTCCGGCCGTTCTCGACGAATTGTGGGAAGAGCTGGCCGAACACGTAGGGAAGCTGGAAGCGAAGACCGCCCGCCGTTTCGGTGACCCGTCCTGCCCCCTGCTCGTGTCGGTGCGTTCGGGAGCGGCGCGCAGCATGCCGGGCATGATGGATACCGTGCTGAACCTCGGCATCAACGCGGCAGTCGCGCAGCATCTGGCGGTGGCCACGGGCGACGCCCGTTATGCTGCCGAAACCCATCGCAGATTCGTGGAGCAGTACGCCAGGATCGTCCCGGCTCGCGGCGAGCCTTCGGTCCCCGACGATGCGTGGTCGCAGTTGCGCGCGACGGTGGCGGCCGTGTTCGACTCCTGGAATTCGCCACGGGCGCTGGCCTATCGGCGCAATCGCGGTCTGTCCGACGACAGCGGCACGGCGGTGATGGTCCAGGCCATGGTGTTCGGCAATCTCGACGACCGCTCCGGAACCGGCGTCGTCTTCAGCCGCAATCCGATGACCGGAGAACGTCCGGTCTGGGGCGAATGGCTGGGCCGGGCCCAGGGCGAAGACGTGGTGGCCGGGACGCGAACGCCAGACTCGCTCGACGAACTGCGTCGATGCCTTCCTTCGGCGTACGACGGACTGATCGCCGCGGCGGCACTGCTCGAGCAGGACGCACGCGACATTCAGGACATCGAATACACGGTGGAATCGGGAAAGCTCTGGCTGCTGCAGTGCCGGGTCGCGAAGCGCTCGCCCCGGGCGGCCCTGAAGGCGGCCGTTGCCTTCGTCGACGAAGGCCTGATTTCGCCGGACGAGGCGCTCGATCGTCTCGACTCGGAAGCGGTACGCCAGCTCTCTCTCGCCGTCCTGGGCCCGCAGTCCGCCTCGCGCGAGCCGATCCTTCTGGGCGAGCCGGCCTGCCCAGGCATCGCCACGGGGATTCTCGTGAGCGATCCTCGCGACGCCGAGCGCCGCAGCCACATGGGCGAGGACGTGATCCTCGCGCGTCCCACGACCAGCCCGGAAGATCTGCAGGGCGTCATCGCCTCGCGCGCGCTCATCACCGAGACGGGCGGATCCACCTCCCATGCCGCGGTCGTGAGCCGGGAACTGGGTCGCCCGTGCATCGTGGGCTGCGGGAAAGACAGGATCGGTCCGTTCATCGGGCAGCGGATCACGCTCGACGGCGCCACGGGCCGCATCTGGGCCGGAGATCTCACGGCGCCGGCGGCGTCGGACGACGAAGATCCAGCAGTGCAACGACTCATCGCGTGGGGCCTGCCGCTTGTGCCGCTCCGCATTCTGGCGACGGGAGAGGCACCGATTCAGACCGTGGACCTCGATCCCCTCGGAGATCAGTGGCGGTCCGGACTGCAGCCCCATGCCGTCGTGCGCGGGCGCATGCTGGAGACCGAGAACGGTCTTCGCGCCGCGCTGAGCGCTGGCGTGGATGCCGTGATCGTGCAAAACCGGCTTGCGGCCATCCTCACGTGCCTGCGCGCCTCTCCCGCTCCCGATGCCGCGTTCCTCGCCCGAATGGCGGCAGTGCCGGAACACGCAGCGAACCTTTCGGCGTTCACCCTGCTGCGCGTGGCTGCCCTGAAGGGACGGGCAAGCCTGAGCGTGCTCGGCGACAGTCTGTCTCTGCCGGCCGAGGCAACGGCCGACGCCTACGACGCCCTGTGCGCCCGGGGCCTCTGCACCCGCACCCCGCGGGATGTTCGCGTAACGGCTCTGGGACGTGAGGTGCTGGACAAGCTGCTGGCCTCGGAGCGGAGCCGGACTGACCCGGCCGAGGCCGCCGCGCTCTACGGCGAATTCAGTATCCTCAACCGTTCACTGAAACAGATCGTGACCGCATGGCAGGTATTGCCCGATGGCACACCGAACACGCACCAGGACGCCTCCTACGATGCGCGGGTTCTCCGGGATCTGGCCGATCTGCATCGCAAGTTCACGGCGTTCTGTCCGCGCCTCGCTGCACTCGTCCCCCGCCTCGCCCTCTACCGGGAACGCCTGGATCGCGCCGAGGCACGGATCGCCGCAGGCGACACGGCGTTCGTCGCCCGAACGACCGAGGACAGCTATCACACGGTATGGTTCGAACTGCACGAGGATCTGCTGTCGATCTCCGGTCTGACCCGCCGCGAACAAGGCGCAGAGGCCGCGTAGGGAAGGTCCGCATCACCCAACTGGAGTCCGTCATGATGAGTCGTATCTCGAACACGGTTTGCCGCGCGGTCCGCGCCATCGCGACCAGTGCCATGGTCTGTCTCACGCTCCTGAGTCCTGCTGCCTGGGCGCAGGGCGTGCTCAACTTCGGCCTGGTTCCCGCCGAGGATCCGCGGCTGATGATCACGGACAATCAGGCGCTGATCGATGCCTTGCAGCAGGCGACGGCCATCGACATCAAGCCCTTCGTGGCGACGGACTACAACGGCGTGATCGAGGCCCTGCGTGCCCGCCGCCTCGACATTGCGCTGCTCGGCCCGTTCTCGTATGTGCTGGCGACCACGCTCGCCGAGCTCGAACCCGTCGCCATCCCCGAGACCCAGAAACAGGGGCCGACCTACCACTCGGTGATCGTCGCGCGCAAGGATCACAACATCCGGTCTCTCGCCGATCTGCGAGGACGGACGTTCGCCTTCGTCGATCCCAGTTCGACATCCGGACACCTGTTTCCGAAGGCCGCGATGCTCCGCGCCGGGCTGAAACCGGACACCGAGTTGCGGGCCATCTTTGCGGGCAGCCACGATGCCTCGGTCATCGCCGTTCAAAACGGCAAGGTCGACGCCGCCGCGGTCGCCGACGGGCTGCTGGACGCCGCCATCGCACGAGGCATGGTGAAGCCGGAAGACATCGTGGTGGTCTGGAAGTCCGAGCCGATCCCGGGTTCGCCGGTGGTGATGCGCAGAGACCTGCCGGAACCCGTGAAGCAGAAGATCCGGGCGGCCTTTGCCGGCATGCGCGAGATTCCCTGGAGCAAGGGGACGATCATCAAGCGATGGATCCCGGTGACGGACGAAACCTTCCAGGTCGTGCGCGAAACGGCGAAGGTGCTCAATCTCGACCTCCGCAAGATGAAGTGAGTCTCCCGCCGGAGAAGCCGCGCGGAACCACAGCCGCCGCGACGGTGGCAGGCTATCGGCTTCGGCGAGAGGCACTGCGCGCTGGTCTTGGCTCTTCACCGCGCGACTGCGGGGCCGCCCGATGCCCGATCTGAACGCGGCCTTGCCGCCGCTCGTTCTGATCGCGATGACAGTCGTGGGGCTGGAGCTGTCCGCCGAGGATCTGCTGCGAGTCCTGCGCTATCCGGCCCACGCTCTGGTCGCCGTCGTGGGACAGACCCTGACACTGCCGCTCCTCGGCATCGGGATCGTGATGCTGCTCCAGCCGGAGCCCGCGGTCGCGGGGGGAATCCTCCTCGTGTCCGTCGCACCGCAGGCAACGGCCTCCAACTTCTTCAGCCTGCTCGCGCGAAGCGACCTCGCCCTTTCAGTGACGCTCACCGGCGCTTCGAGTGTGCTCGCGCTCGCGACCACGCCGATTGCCGCGCACTACGCATTCGGCACTCTGCCCGGCCACGCTGACGGACTCGTCATTCCGCTCGGCATGGCGGCACGGCAGATCGTCCTCGGCCTGCTGATTCCGATCGCGCTGGGCATGACGGTGCGGCATGCCGCGCCGGCCTTCGTGGCACGGCACCGTCTCCTGACACGGATTCTCACGCTGCTCACACTCGTGCTCATGCTCGGGATCATGATCGTCCAGCACGTCGACATCATCGTTCGCGACCTGCCGACCATCGGCGCAGCCTGCGCGCTGTTCACCATCGGCGCTGCAATGCTGTCCCTCGCCTTCTCGACCGCGCTTGCATGGCCCCGTTCGGAAGCGGTCACGATGGTGTTCGGATTCTCGCTGCGCAGCCTGAGTGTCGCGACGCTCATCGCCGTCGAGGTGCTGGGCCGGCCGGAGTTTCTGGCATTCGCCGCGCCGTTCTTCATCATTCAGGCCGTGATGATGATCCCGGTGATCGTGGTGTCGCGGCGGCGCGAGCGTTGAGAAGAATCCGCTCAAGGAAGGTCTGCACGACCTGCGCGCACCTTCCTTAGCGGTACAGCCGCAGGTCGCCGACACGCCGCTCGATCTCTTCCATCATCTGACGGTACGCCGGCGCACCGATCCCGCCGAAACGCTGCACGAAGTCCGCCTCGGGCATGAACTCGGGAAGATCCTGCGTCTCCGGAATCAGGTCGCGCTCCACGAATCCCGCGGCGATGCGCGCCTGCAGCCGGACCGCGGAGTCCTCGCTGGCCGAGGCAGCCTCGCCGAAGCGTGTCCCTGCACGATCGGCCGCGATGTCGTTGAACGAGAAGCCGCTGCCGACCCGCGAGTCCTCCACTTCCTTGTAGAGCCCGACGGCATCGGCGACGACCGTACCTGCGTAGGCCGCGAGCGCCGCTGAAACGAGAAAGTGCTTGGCGAAATCGTCCCGGCCGTCGAGCAGCACCGGCCGCCGATGCAGCGGTTGCCAGCTCCGCGCTTCGGGGACGAGGATGTCCGCGCTCTTGCCGACGGAGACGATGGCGGCCATGAGGATCGCGGAGCGGTTCTCCTCCACCGCCGAGGAGGACTCGGCGCGTTTCGCCGCGAGGGCGAACAGCGACGGCAGCAGATCCGCCATGCGTACCGGACCGAACGGCGGGCGCCCCAGTTGCGCGGCGAGATGATCGTGGTAGTGGCGCAGTCGTTCGCGTTCCGCAGGGTCGACTGCCGCCGCCCGCATGCGGCGGCTCAAGTCGGGCTGCCAGCGGTACACGGCCATGACGCCCCATCGCAGCAGTCGTACGCGTTCCACGGCGTCGATGCCGAGGCGATAGTCCGGATTGCGGCGCAGCCAGGCCAGAACGCCGGAGCGCAGTGCCCCCGACACAGCATCCGGAACGGGAAGATCGCCGACACGAAGACGGGTGACCCCCGGCAGTCCGTCGCGCTCCACGACGGTGGCCGTCGCGTTGACATAGAGCCACGGTACGGCGGGAACCGGCACGCTGAGCGCCACGTCCGCGGATCCGTCAGTGACGGCCACGCGCGCACTGCCCCGCGCGAAGCGGCTCACGAGGTAGTTTGCCG
>CAZEDA010000016.1:16733-18180 GCA_964510915.1 uncultured Rhodocyclaceae bacterium
GCCAGCACCACGGCCCGATCGAGCGCGGGCGTTGTCTCCAGCGCAAGGAACACGAGCAGCACCGGGATCACCAGCACGATCAGCAGCAGCGACACGATGACGCGCACGACCGCCCCACCGCGCTGCGCCCGCCCTGCGCGGTGCCCTGGCGAAGAGTGGCTCATCCGCCTCGCAGCACCAGGGTCAGCTCGAAATCGCCCCGAAGGATGTTGAGCATGAGCGGTCGCGGGCTCGCCCGCATCTGCGAAAGGAAGTCGTTCACGTTCTCCACACGACGGCGATTCACGCCGAGGATGATGTCTCCGGCACGCAGGCCGTGATCCCATGCCGGACTCCCGCGATCGACTTCCACGACGATGACCGCCTCGGTACGGCCGTTTCGCTGGACATTGCCGATGCGGGCGCCGGCGAGTTCGGGCACGGCCTGGCGCCCCGACGCGAGCCCGGCCTGAGGCGATTCGATCGTGACCTTGGCTACCGCAGACTTGCCGTCGCGCAGGTAGCGAAGCTCCACCACATCCCCTACCGGCACGAGTCCTAGCTGATTGCGAAGATCCGCCGAACCGCGCACCGGACGACCGTTGATGGCCAGCACCACATCCCCGCGGCGAAGCCCGGACTTCTCCGCCGGTGCGCCTGCCGCGAGGTCGACCAGCACGGCACCCTCGTTGGGCGGCACGCCGAGCGCGCGGCCGATGTCCGGCGTGACGTCCTGCGCGGTGGCGCCGAAACGTCCCCGCCGGACTTCGCCGAAGCGGATCAGTTGCGCCACCACCTTCTGCACCATGAAGCTCGGCACCGCGAAACCGATGCCGACGTTGCCGCCGGCAGGACCGATGATCGCGGTGTTGATGCCGATGAGTTCGCCGCGCAGGCTCACGAGGGCGCCGCCGGAGTTGCCCGGGTTGATGGACGCATCGGTCTGGATGAAGTCCTCGTAGCCTTCGATATTGAGGCCCGTGCGGCCGAGCGCGCTCACGATGCCCGACGTGACCGTCTGGCCGATGCCGAACGGATTGCCGATCGCCAGCACATAGTCGCCGACGTTGAGCGCGTCGGAGTCGCCGAACTCCAGCGCCGAGAGATTCTCGGGCTGGATCTGCAGCAGCGCGATGTCGGTCCCGGCATCGACCCCCACCAGACGCGCTTCGTACTGCCGGCGATCCTTGAGGGTCACCATGATCTCGCGCGCGTTCTTGATCACATGGTGATTGGTGACGACGTAGCCCTTGGCTGCGTTGACGATCACGCCCGATCCCGCGCTCACCTGCGGACGCTGCCGCTCGGGCAGGTTGTAGAAGCGGCGGAAGAAGGGGTCCTGCTGCAGCGGCGACGCCGACTCGCTGGAGCCGGACAGCACCGAGATGTTGACGACCGCGGGCGTCACCTTCTGCAGCAGCGGTGCGAGCGACGGCACGCGACCGTCGGCGCTCAGGGGCGGAATGCC
>CAZEDA010000016.1:18280-24643 GCA_964510915.1 uncultured Rhodocyclaceae bacterium
ACGGATCGCGCCCGAGCCGCGAATCGCCGTAGTCCTCGCGACTGCGGCGCTGGACGGGATACGGCGCCTCAGGGTGCTGCGCGAAGAAGTTCCACACGGAAAACTCACCGAAGCCGGATGTGCCGTTCACATAGTGATCGGCAGCGGCTCCGGCCAGGACGGAACAGAGAAACCGCTTCGCGTAGAGCAGCCCCCAGCCGGCATTGAGTCGCAGAAAATCTTCGCGGCTGGTGCGCACCAGCCGCGCGAGCCGCTCGAGATCGCGGCGGTTGAGCGTGAGGTAGCACTTCGCCTGCGCCACGGGCGACTCCCGTCAGACGGTGGCCCCTGCGCGGTGGCCAGCGGGCGCCGTCTGCTGCAGGAACTTCCCGACGGCATCCGCGAAGGCCGTCACGTCGTCGCGCGACACGTCGAGATGGGTGACGAGACGGATGACAGGGCCCAGCGAGATCATCATGCCGCGCTCCTGAAGCCAGGCCTTGAGCGCAGGGCCGAGTTCTGGCGCGATGGACAGGAACACCATGTTGGTCTGCACGGCCGCCGGATCCACCGACACACCGGGAATCGCCGCGAGTTTCTGCGCCAGCAATCGCGCGTTGTCGTGATCCTCCGCGAGCCGGTCCACATGGTGGTCGAGCGCGTACAGGCCGGCCGCAGCCATGACGCCCGCCTGCCGCATGCCGCCGCCCAGCACCTTGCGCCAGCGCCGCGCCTTGGCGAGCAATGCCTTCGGCCCCACCAGCACCGAACCCACCGGCGCCCCGAGCCCCTTGGACAGGCAGATGGAAACGGTGTCGAACGCGTCCGTGATCTCGCGCACATTCACGCGCTGCGCGACGACCGCGTTGTACAGGCGCGCGCCATCGAGATGGAGGCCAAGCCCCCGGGCGCGGGCGAGCGCAGCCGCTTCCTTGAGGTACGGCAGCGGCAGGACCTTGCCGCCATGCGTGTTCTCGAGTGCCAGCAGGCGGGTGCGAGCGAAATGGGAGTCGTCTGGCTTGATCGCCGCGGCCACACGTCCCAGGTCGAGCGTGCCGTCGGCTTCGTTGTCGATGGGCTGGGGCTGGATGCTGCCGAGCACGGCGGCACCGCCACCCTCGTACTTGTAGGTGTGGGCCTGCTGGCCGACGATGTACTCGTCGCCGCGCTCGCAGTGGGACATCAGGCCGATCAGATTGCTCTGCGTCCCCGTGGCCACATAGACCGCAGCCTCCTTGCCCAGCCGCTCCGCCAGGGTGGCCTCGAGCCGGTTGACGGTGGGATCTTCCCCGTACACGTCGTCACCGACGTCGGCCGCGGCCATGACAGCCCGCATGCCTTCGGTCGGCTTGGTTACGGTATCGCTGCGAAGATCGATCACTTTCATGGAACACCTCCGGTTGACGCCGTGCGACGCGCCGGAATTCTAACCGCATGGCCCGCGCTTGCCGATGCGCTCGTGGGAAGGTCCGGCGGACCGGCGTGCGTTTCGCACATTCTGCGGACCTTCCCTTGACTCATCGCGACCTGCCCGCGCAATCTTTCCCGCGGCGCGCGGTCCTGTCTTCGGATGCCGCCTTCCACCGGAGAATCCCCATTGCCCGACACAGCCAGCCCGCTTGGCCGCCTCGCGATCCGGATCGTGGTCGCCGGCCTGCTCGGCGCCGCACCAGCCATGGCGCTTGATCTGCCTGCGCTCGAGAAGCGTCTGGACACCATCCGGGAGAAGCACGGCGTGGCCGGCTTCGCCTTCGCCGTCGTGCGATCCGGCAGTGAAGTCTCGCTCGGCGGCGGCGGCCTGGCGGACCGCGAACCGGCGCGCCCCGTCGGGCCCGACATCGTGTGGCGCGTGGGCTCCGTCACCAAGTCCTTCACGGCCATCGCAACCCTCATCGCCGCGCGCCAGACCGGGTTCGACCTCGACGACCCGGTGGCGCGCTGGGTGCCGGACCCGCCATTCACCAACCGGTGGGAGAGCACGCATCCGGTCCGCATCGCCCATCTGCTCGAACACACCGCCGGCCTGCTCGATCTGTCCCGTCGCGAGTTCGATTCCTCCGACCCGGCGCCGCTGTCACTCGAACAGGCGTTCGCGGTGGACCCCGGGGCCAGAATCGTGCAGTGGCCGCCCGGCGTGCATTCGTCCTACTCGAATCAGGGGGCCGGCATCGTGGCGCTGGTCGTCGAGCGAAAGACCGGCCGGTCTTTCGACGAGTTCATGCAGACCGAAGTGCTCGCGCGCCTCGACATGCGAGACGCCGGCCTGCGCCTCGACCCGCGCACGAAGGACCGGCTGGCCCGGGGCTACGACCGCGACGGCCGCTCGCCGATGCCTTACTGGCATGTGCTCTTCCGCGCCTTCGGCGGCCTCAACGCCACCACCGCGGACATGGGGCGCTACGTGAGCTGGCTGCTGCGACCCGAGACCGTTCCGCTGCTCACTGCCGGCGAACTCGCCCGCCTGGAAACGCCCCTCACCACCCTGTCGGCACGATCGGGACTTCGCTACGGCTACGGACTGGGTCTCTACCAGTACGTGCACGAAGGCGTTCTTTGGACCGGACACGGCGGCGACGCCGATGGCTACCTGTCACGGCTGGGGTACGTGCGCGATGCGGGTGTCGGCTACTTCCTCGTCATCAATGCCTACAACGGCGAGGCGCTGGAAGAGATGCAGGAGACGCTGGAATCCGCGCTGACGGCGGATGTGCCGCGCGTGGCCGTGCCGCCTCCTGCGACGGTCCCCGACGAAGCGCTGCGCCCGCTCGCCGGCTGCTATGCCGCCGCGACCCGCCGGTTCAACTGGACGACCGAGGATGTGGATCAGGTGCTGGCGGTCAGCGTGGAGGACGGGCACCTCGTCGCGCGAAACCCGATGGGGCGCGAACGGCACTGGTACCCGGTGAACGACCGGCACTTCCGCCGCAAGAACGAGCCTGTCGCGACTCTCGCCTTCGTGGAGGACGAGGCTGGCGTGCGCTACGTCCAGGGAGACATGGGGAACCTCGTCCGGACCCGGGCCGATCCGACCGAGCCCTGCCCGCCCCCGCCCTGATTCCCGCGGCGGTCAGCCGCCTCGCCGCTCGTCCGTCTGCAGACGCCGCCACCAGATCCAGACGAGTTTCTGGGTACCGACGTCCACCTCGCCTACGCCCTCGATGCCCGGGGCCATGTCCGGCCCCAGGCGCTGGGCCTGGGCTTCGGCGCGAACGGCGCCTCCTCCCTGTTCGGGACCGCCGGAGATCTTCGTGATGACGAACGGCACTGCCGCCCCATCGCCGAACCGGGCAATGCCCGTCTGACCTTCCCGAAGGAGGGACTGATCCGCCGAGGACGCGTCGAGGGCAAGCCGGTAGCCGTCCAGTTGTGCAATCGTGAACAGTGCATCGTCCGGCTGCACCGTGGCGCGCCCGCCGGTCGCCGCGACGCTGCTCTGCACGACCCCGTCGACGGGACTCGCGACCTGCAGGTGTGCGAGCCGGTCGTCGATCAAGGCGAGGCGGGCCTCGATCTCCTTGCGACGGGCGGTGAGACTGTCCATGGCCGAGGTGTCCTGGGAGTCGCGCGCCTCCTTCGCCGAATTGGCCAGTCTCTCCTTCTCGGCCGCCAGCTTCACGCGCTCCAGTTGCAGGTCCGTGTCGTCGTAGCGCGCGAGGATCTGCCCGCGACGAACGGCATCGCCTACCCGCAGCCGCACGTCCATCAGCTTGCCCTCGAAGGGCGCCGTGACCTTGCGGGGAGGCGCTCCATCGATGGTGATGGAGACCTGGGCCCGGTAGTCGCCCGTTGCGCCCAGCAGCACCAGGACGCCTGCCATGAGCACGATCAGACCGAGCTTCCACTTGTATCGCACGGGCCCGAACAGTCCCACGAGAGCGCGCTTCTCCCGCGTGACGGGTTTGCTGCGGGACACCGGCTTGCCCTCGATGATCGGTGCCGCCACACGCGCGGCGTGCTCGAGGGTCTCGATCTCCTCGGGCGAGAACGCCGCGTCGTCGAGCCGCTCGCACAGAAGCACGCCCGCGACACTGTTGGCCCCGGCGAGCGAGATGGCCACGACCCGCGGCCCGACTTCCGGCAGGACGCTCGGCACCGCCTGCAATCCCGCTTCGGGCAGGGCGCTCGACAGGACGGTGCCGCCCTGGGTCATGGCGGTGCGGACCAGCGTTTCACGCCGGAGATCCCGGTCCTCCGAGGCTTCCGGGTCCTCGCCGACTCGGGCTGCAAGGGACAGCACTTCATGGCGGAACACGCCGACGCTCACGAGGCAGCGAGGGAACGCCGCCCCGATGGCCTTGCCGACCGCGGTGGCCGTGGACACCACGTCGCGCTCGCGTCCGGCACGCTCGACGACATCCACCACAACCTCGAGGCGCGCGAGGCGCTCCTTCGATTCGCCTGAACTGGCGTTCTCGACACTGGCAACCAGCCACCCCGCGCCCCAGCGCAGTTCCTGCAGACCGGCCTGCAGTTCACCGTGCTGGACGGGCGCCACCTCGAACACCACGATCCAGTCGGGGTAGTGGTCGGGGCGAACGATCAGGTGGAAGGTCCGGCCGATGGACCGGATGAGGATGAGCCCGCGATCCAGACCCTGGATGGCGGACTGCTGCATCTCTGCGGAATTCTGGATGTCGCCCCATGTGGCCATGAGCGCGACACCGTCGGCGGCTTCGAGAGCCCGCCGGTACACCGCCGCGGCCTGCGCCGAGCGGATTCGCGACGCGACCACGCGCAGCCACGTGCTGAGTCGGGCGTCGAGCGTCCGGGACGAAGAAAAAGCCGCCCAGAGGGCGGCCTGATCCTTGGATGTCAGCGACGAGGAAAGTCCCGACACCTCACCGGCGGTCTGACTCATGGAGTTCCGAGTGGCTCGCCGGGTGTATACCGATTACTTGAGTTCGCCGTACCGGTTCTCGTACTCCGCCATCAGTTTCTGGAGCAGGTCGGTGAGGCGCTTGGCGGCAAAGGGGCTCAGGATGATCCGGTGGCCGAGTTCGATCTCGACTTCGCCCGCCATGCGGTCCCAGTTCTGGTTCACGCCGAAGTTGAGGACGACTTCCTCACGGGTGCTGGTCGCGTTCACGAAGTTGCAGTAGGTGCTCTTCAGCGCGCCGGTATCCCACTTCACCTTGGGCATCTGCGGTTCGGCAGCCTTGGTGCTTTCCTCGGGGGCCTTGGCCATGCGAATTCTCCTTGTGGCTTGCGATTGTCGTAGGTGCACATCCCGCCCCGGTCGGGGCGGGGAAGCGCGGAAAGGGTAGCGAAATGTCCCGGGGCTGTCAGGAGGCGCGTCGGCGCATGCCCACGCCGAGAGCCAGCAGGCCCGCGGCAAACAGCGCGTAGGTCTCGGGTTCCGGCACCAGCGTGATCGTCGCGCTGGTCACGTTGGACAGAACGGCCGGCTCCGCCTCGTTGTCCACCACCAGATAGGCTTCCATGTTCCAGGTGCCGGGGGCCGCAAGCGCTGTGGTCGAAACCGTGAAGTTCACGAATCGGCCACTCGCGGGCAGCGGCACGGTCTGCAGACTGTCCGGATCGAACGCCGAATACTGGACGTCGATCGGAGTCTCGCCGCCGACCGGGGGCTTGACGCTCGGAACGGGGTTGAACAGCAAGTCGAAGTAGTCGCCGGCGGTGGCCCCTGTCACTTCCAGCGGCGCTGCCACGGCAGGAACGCCCGCAGGCACGAACCGGACGAAGGCCATGAGGGCTGGCGCGTCCGAGATGTCGATGCCCAGATCTTCGAGGCCGGCGACGTCGAGCCCGAACTGGAAGGCGGTTCCCGGGACGGGCTGACCGGTGGTATTGGTGGGAGACAGCGAGACCGTGAGCGCCGCGGATGCCGGACCGGCGAATCCGAGCAGCCCCGCGAGCGATGCTGACGCGATGACCAGAGGTTGAAAGATTTTCATTGGAGGTCTCCTGCTACGGATAGATCGGATACTACATCCGGCCGGTGAGATAAGCACCCTCTCCCGAGGTCGGCCGCCGGACGGTCCCGGGCCCGGTCCTCGACTCACGGACCCGCGCGACTTGATGGGAGGCTATCACAGCGCCATCGAGAAAAAAACTCTCGTTTCGTTAGATTGCGGCGGCGCAATATCCTCGAAATCGATAGGTTTGCGTTGAATTCTTTGCCGCGGCGACTAAACTCTCAGGGACGCGGGAAAGGGGTCGCCAAATCTCGGGACTCGACCTCACCCCCCCATTGCGCAGAAGGCTCGAAGGCGCCGGACCGGTGAAGCTCCTCATCAAGGCAATCGACAACGACGACAGGCTGGCGCCGCTGCGGCATCAGCTCGCCACCCGCTGGGACATCCAGGTGGTTGACCACGCCGACCGCCCGGCCTTCGCGGCCGCCCTCGCCGACGCGGACGCCAT
>CAZEDA010000017.1:0-24568 GCA_964510915.1 uncultured Rhodocyclaceae bacterium
TCGAGAAGTCCACGTCGCCGCCGGAGGCCGCACCGTTGGTGATGGTGATGTTGTCGCCGGCGTCGTTCAGCAGAATGATCCCGTCATTGGTCTCGTTCAGCTTGGCGGTCACACCCGTCTTCGAGGCAGCGTCGTTGATGCCGGCCACCGCGCTCGCCAGACCCTCGGCACTGTCCACGGCACCGACGGTGAAGCTCACGTTCACGGCCGTCGCGTTCTTCGAGACGATCGAAAGCGTGTAGTTGGTGTCGGCGGTGGCGAACTCGACCTGGGCGCTGGTGCGCGCGGTCGCGGTCACACCGGTGACGTCGGCCACGGCGTTGACCTTGTTCGAGAGGCTGCGTGCCGAGTCGGTCGCGGCCACGGTGATCGTCTCGGTCTCGAGACCCTGGATGTCGAACGTGCCGGCCGTGAACGTCGCGCCGGAGGCCGCGTCGATCGTGTCCGAAACGTAGGAGTTGTTGCCGTATACGGTCGTGCGGAAATCGCCGGTCTGCGCGGTGATCACCTGGTTGGCATTGGCGCCCACCTGGAAGGCCGCGGAACCGAAGGAGCCGTCCAGCAGCTTGAGGCCGTTGAACTCGGTGTTGTTCGCGATGCGGTCCAGTTCGGACACGAGCTGCGACACTTCCGCCTGCAGGGCCTTGCGGTCACCGGCGGAGTTCGACGCATTGGCGGACTGCACGGACAGTTCGCGGATACGCTGCAGGATGTTGCCCGAGGACTTCAGCGCGCCTTCCGCGGTCTGCGACAGCGAGATACCGTCGTTCGCGTTGCGGCGAGCCTGCTCGAGGCCGCGGATCTGTGCCGTGAATCGCTCGGAAATCGCGAGACCGGCAGCATCGTCCTTGGCGGAGTTGATTCGCAGCCCCGACGACAGCCGCTGGAGTGCCGTGGCCAGTTCGCCTTGGCTCGTGCTGAGATTACGTTGCGCATTGAGCGACGCGACGTTGGTGCTGATAACTTGAGACATCTGAATACCTCTCGACGAAAGTCAAAGTGCTCTGAGAAACCTACTCGACTTTGGTTACCCTCGCCCGCTAAGGCCTTCCAAACCGCTGTCACAATCCATTTACGACGAAACCCTCGAAATCTTGAGCTATGGGAGATTTCTCGGGCCGCCGGGCGGGATCCGGGGCATTGCCCCGCCGAATCACCGGCGCCGTCGCGGATTTGTTCATGCCGCGCCCTTCGGGCCGCAAGCATGAGAGCTGCTGACCCTTGTTTCGGCACAAGTCGGCGAAAATTGAACTCGCGACGAGATGTCAGCGAGAGGCGACACCCCAAGGGCGGCCTGTTAAGCGGGAGAAGACCCGTGCGAGAAACACGCGTCTACGAAAGGGCGAAACTCAATCGTCGTCGTTGAGCTGACCCGGAAACAGCACGTCCGCAAAGCCGAAATTGCGCAGGTCGCGGATGCGCATCGGATAGAGCACGCCTGCCAGATGATCGCACTCATGCTGCACTACCCGAGCGTGGAAGTCGGATACTGTGCGATCGATCGTCTCGCCCTTGAGACCCACTCCGCGATAGCGGAGGCGAACGTGCCTCGGCACGAGTCCGCGCATGCCGGGCACTGACAGACAACCTTCCCAGCCCTCCTCCATGTCGTCGGAGACCGGTTCCAGCACCGGATTCATCAGCACCGTGAAGGGGATCTCCTCGGCGTCCGGATAGCGGGGGCTGCGGAAGCCCCCGAAGATCACGAGCTGGAGACCCACGGCGATCTGAGGCGCGGCGAGTCCCGCGCCGTTCAGCGCGCGCATCGTGTCGAGCATGTCCTCGACGAGCGAGAGGATCTCCGGCGCGGTGGGATCCTGCACCGGCGCCGCCGGCTGCAGCAGGCGCGGATCTCCCATGCGGATGACTTCACGAATCGCCATGGGCGCTCACCAGGGCTTCGAGGATCCGGCGCGCCCGTCCCACCGCTTCGTGCATGACGGCCTTGATGTCGTCGAGGGAAATGCCGTGGCGGCTGTCCCCCCGACCGGCGGCGTGGTTGGCCACGATCGCGATCGCGGCGTACTCGAGTTCGAGCTCCCGCGCGAGAGCCGCCTCCGGCATGCCGGTCATGCCGACCATGGTGGCGCCGTCCCGCTCGAGCCGGTCGATCTCGGCCGCGGTTTCCAGTCGGGGCCCCTGCGTGACGGCATAGACCCCTTCAGGGACCACGGTCTCGCCAGCTCGACGCGCAGCATCGAGAATCTCGTCGCGGAGCGAGAGGGTGTACGGATGCGTGAAGTCGATATGCGTGACGGGCTGGTCCGGTCCTTCGAAGAAGGTGCTCTTGCGGCCCCACGTGTAGTCGATGAGCTGATGCGGCACGGCGAGCACGCCCGGCCCGAGTTCCCGGGCGATCCCGCCCACGGAGGCGATGGACACGATCTTGCGCACGCCCTCCGCGTGCAGCGCCCACAGGTTGGCGCGGTAATTCACCTGGTGCGGCACGATGGTATGCCCATAGCCGTGCCGGGCCAGAAAGACCACCGGCTGCCCGAGGATTTCGCCGAAGGTGAGCGCCCCGGAGGCATCGCCGTACGGCGTGCGCACCACCTGCCGGCGACTCACCTCGAGATTGGAGAGCTGGGTGAGCCCCGTGCCTCCGATGATGCCCAGCACCGGCGTCGTCATGAACTCCCCTCCTCGCGCAGGGCATGGATGGACGGGAGATTGCGCCAGACCCCGTGCACGTCCATGCCGTAACCGAACACGTACCGGTCCGGCACCTGCAGACCGACGAAATCGGCCGCCACGGGTTTGGTCCGCGGCAGCACCTTTTCACAGAACACGGCAATCAGCACTTCCGCCGCCCCCTTGGCGATCAGCACCTCGCGGATGGCGGCGAGGGTCAGACCTTCGTCGAGAATGTCATCCACCACGACGACCGTACGCCCCTTCACCTCTTCGCGCGGTTCCACCCGCCAGGAGATGTGGCTGCCGCGGGTCTCATTGCCGTAGCGCGTCGCGTGGATGTAGTCGAGCTCCAGAGGAAAGTCCAGCAGGGGCAGGAGCTGCCCGCAGAAGACGCTCGCCCCCCGCATGACCTGGAGCACGAGCGGAAACCGGTCTCCCACCCGCGCAGTCAGGGCGCCGGCCACCGCTGACACGGCAGCGCGGCACTGGTCCGGACTGGCGATCAGGTCGGCCCTTTCGCGCAGGGCCAGCGCCTCTTCTCGCGTCATGCAGCGGTGCCCGGATGGCCGCGAAGAAACGCGGCGAACTCCTTGCTCACCTCCGGGTGACGCAGCGCGAAGTCCACATTGGCCATGAGGTACCCGAGCTTGGAGCCGCAATCGTAGCGGGTGCCCTCGAAGGCCCAGGCCAGGACCTGCTCGGCCTTGAGGAGATCGGCAATGCCGTCGGTGAGCTGGATCTCGCCGCCGGTGCCCTTGCCGATGCGCTCGAGGTAGTTGAACAAGGCGGGCGTGAGGATGTAGCGGCCCACCACCGCGAGATCCGAAGGCGCATCGGCCGGCTTGGGCTTCTCGACGATGCCGGAGAGCGAGTAGAGACGATCGGAAATCGCATCGGCGCGGATGACGCCGTACTTGCTCGAATCTTCCCTGGGGATCTTCTGCACCGCGAGCACGGAGCGCTTGTGCTCCGAGTACACGTCGACCATCTGCTGCAGCGTCGACGGCGAACCGTCGATCAGGTCATCGGCGAGGATGACCGCGAAGGGTTCGTGACCCACCACCGGACGCGCGCACAGGACGGCGTGGCCCAGACCCAGGGCCTCCGGCTGGCGCACGTAGATGCAACTCACGTTCTTCGGGACGAGGTTTCGCACCGCTTCGAGCAGCGCGACCCGGCTGCGGGCCTCCAGCTCGGCCTCCAGTTCCGGCGCCCGGTCGAAGTGGTCTTCGATCGCTCGCTTGTTGCGCCCCGTGATGAACACCATCTGGGTCATGCCGGCGCCGACCGCCTCTTCCACGGCGTACTGGATGAGCGGCTTGTCGACGATCGGGAGCATTTCCTTCGGACTCGCCTTGGTCACCGGCAGGAAGCGGGTGCCTAGGCCGGCGACGGGGAACACCGCCGTTCGGATGGGTGCAGTCATGGGGTCTCCTTGGCGATTGCGGACAGCGATTTGTCATGTTCGTGGAGCAATTCTAACAACGCCGCCTCGTCCAGAATGCGAATGCCCAGGCTTTGGGCCTTTTCGAGCTTGCTGCCTGCCTCCGCCCCGGCGACGACGTAGTGCGTCTTCGCGGAAACGCTGCCGGCGACCTTGCCGCCGGCCTGCTCGATCTTTGCGCGGGCCTCGTCGCGCGTCAGCGTCGGCAGCGTGCCCGTCAGGACGAAGGTCACACCGGCCAGGGGACGCGGCACCGACTCGACGGCGATGCGCTCCCACTGCACGGCGGCGCTGAGGGCCGCGACGACTTCTCGATTGTGTTCCTGATCGAAGAACTCGCGGATGCTCCGCGCGACGACCGGCCCGACATCCGGAACGGTCATCAGTGCCTCGTGCGAGGCCTCGACGATCGGCGGCAGGTCACCGAAGTGGCGGGCGAGATCGCGCGCAGTCGACTCGCCAACATTGCGGATGCCGAGCGCGAACACGAGTCGCTGCAGCGTGGTCCGGCGGCTGCGATCGATGGCGGCGACCAGATTCTCCGCGGAGCGCTCGCCCATGCGCTCCAGCGAGGCGAGACTTTCCCGGGTGAGCCCGTAGATGTCTGCCGGCGTGCGCACGAGTCCCTGGTCCACGAGCTGATCCACGATCTTCTCGCCGAGCCCCTCGATGTCCATGGCGCGGCGCGAGGCGAAATGCAGCAGTGCCTGCTTGCGCTGCGCTTCGCAGAAGAGCCCTCCCACGCAACGCCGGGCGGCCTCGCCCTCCTCCCGCGCCGCCAGCGAATCGCACACCGGACACCGGTCCGGCATGCGGAACGGTTCGGCCCGCGGCCCGTCACCCGGCACGACGCGCACGACTTCGGGAATGACATCGCCGGCCCGGCGCACGACGACGGTATCGCCCACGCGGACGTCCTTGCGCGCCACCTCGTCCTCGTTGTGCAGGGTCGCGTTGGTCACGGTGACGCCCCCGACGAACAACGGACGGAGCCTTGCCACCGGTGTGAGCGCCCCGGTGCGACCGACCTGCACTTCGATACCGAGCACCTCGGTGACGCCTTCCTCCGGGGGAAACTTGTGGGCGACCGCGAACCTCGGCTCCCGCGTCACGAAGCCCAGGCGAGCCTGCAATGCGAGACTGTTGACCTTGTAGACGACGCCGTCGATCTCGAACGGCAGGCTGCTGCGACGTTCGCCGACGCGCGCGTGGAAGGCTGCGAGGGCCTCACCGCCACGGGCAACCGTGCGCTCGTCGCAGACCGGGAGTCCGGCCGCGGCGAGCGCATCGAGGATGCCGCTCTGCGTCTCCGGGAGTGGCCACCCGACCACCTCGCCGAGCCCGTAGGCAAAGAAGGACAGCGGTCGTTTCGCGGTGATGGCGGAATCCAGCTGGCGGACGCTGCCGGCTGCCGCGTTGCGCGGATTGACCAGCAGCTTCTCGCCAGCGGCCTCGGCGCGACGATTGAAGGCCTCGAATTCCGCGAGTGCCATGTAGACCTCGCCGCGCACTTCGAGCACTGCAGGCGGTGCGGAAAGCGACAGGCGCAGGGGAATTCGACGGATGGTGCGGATGTTCCGCGTCACGTCCTCGCCGGTCTGCCCGTCGCCCCGGGTGGCCGCGCGGACCAGCACACCGTCTTCATAGCGAAGGCTGATCGCGAGACCGTCGTACTTCAGTTCGGCGTTGTACTCGACGGGCGGGTCATCGGGCCCGAGACCCAGATCACGACGGATCCGCGCGTCGAACGCCATCGCGCCTTCGGGACCGGTCTCCGTCTCGGTACGGATGGAGAGCATCGGCACGACGTGCGTGACAGGCTCGAATTCGTCGAGACGTCCGCCGCCCACGCGCTGCGTCGGGGAATCCGGTGATCGCGCCGCCGGGTACTGCTCTTCGAGGGACTGGAGTTCACGGAACAGGCGGTCGTACTCGGCGTCCGGGAGGACCGGCGCGTCGAGTTCGTAATACAGACGACTGTGATGGTCGACCTCACGGCGCAGCGTCGCGATGCGCTCCGCAACGTCGGCCGGCAATGGGGCAGCGGGCACGGGCAGAGGCGTCCCGTGATCTGCCGGGTCGGTCACGAGAACAGGCGCAGCGCGACCGGCCCCCCTGGGGGAATGCCCGCCTGGTCCATGGCGCCGTACACACCGAGCAGGTGCCGGCGGATGGCATCGAGGCCGTGGTCGTTCAGGGCCTGACGGTTGTCATCGACGATGATGCCGTCGAGCTTGGCCGCGAAATTCTTGCTGACCTGCACCATCCGGTCATAGGCGCCGATTCCGCCGGCGGCCCTGGGCACATCCAGCAGGAAGGTGACGCCGGAGGTGGTGAGCGCCTTGATGCTCTCCGGGAAGAAGGGCTCCGGATCCTGGTTGTCCAGCGTGAACTGCGAGGCGCCGTGCGTATCCTCGTAGTGGAACTGGCCGTCGGCTTCGAGCTTGAGCCCGGCAGACTCGGCGAGCGCGCGGATGGTCGTGCCCTGGAACAGCTGCCCCGTCCTCGCCACGACGGAGAGGCCGATCGCGATATCCACGTCGGCGCAGAAGCGGTCGAGCTCCTGCGCGCGGGTTTCCACGGCATCGAGGTCGGGCAGGATGAGCGCCGCAGCAGTGTCGTCCGACACGCCGCGCATGGCGGCCGCGAACTCTTCGAGATCGGAACGGGACACGGCGGACTGGCGGTCGGCCAGCTGCATCGAGAGCCGGATGCGCCGGAAGCGCCCGCTGGCCGTCTCGTCCAACGCCACCCACTGGCCGGTGCGCTCCTCGAACCCCGCCGGATGGGCAGCGCGTGACAGCGCCCCCATCGCCTGGCCGAGCCGCTGGAGGAAGTCCTCCCCGAAAGGCTCTTCCTGCTGGAACACCGCTTCGCAGTCGACGGCACCGGGCTCCGCGGCAGGAGCCGTCGCGGGCGCCTGCTGGCGAGGCGCGGGCCGCGGAACGGGCGCCGGTTCCTCCTGTCCGGGGAGATCGCTGTCCTGCCCGAGGGAAGACTCGGCGTCCATCGGCTCGGAATGCACGGGCAGCGGTGGCGGCGGGCTGTCCCCGTCGAACAGCACATCGCGGGGCGGCGCTTCGAACGCCTCTTCCGCCCGGCGGCGGTGGGCGCGCTCCTGGTACCAGTTGAAGGCCAGCACCCCCAGAATCACGATGGCCCCGAGGCCCAGAAGACTCCACTGCAGATCACTCATTGGTCTTTCCGCTCACCGGATGACGCAGCCGCAAAGGGGCGATGGCGCGATGGTGCCACGGCGCGATCGGCTGCGGGGAATGGGGAAACGCGCAGGCCGCCGGCGCGTCATGCCGCCTGCTCTTCACGCATCTTCAGGGCTTCCTCGATATCGACCGCCACCACGCGGGATACGCCCAGCTCCGTCTGCGTGACACCCACCAGCTGCTCCGCGATCTCCATCGTGATCTTGTTGTGGCTGATGAAGATGAACTGGGTCTGGTCGGCCATCTTGCGCACGAGCTGGCAGAAGCGTCCGGTGTTGGAGTCGTCGAGCGGAGCGTCCACCTCGTCCAGCAGGCAGAACGGTGCCGGATTGAGCTTGAACAGCGAGAACACGAGCGACACCGCGGTCAGGGCCTTTTCGCCACCGGACAGCAGCTGGATCGACGCGTTCTTCTTGCCGGGCGGCCGCGCAATGATCTGCACGCCGGAATCCAGGATCTCGTCGCCGGTCATCACGAGTTTCGCCTCGCCACCGCCGAACAGCTGCGGGAACATCTCGGCCAGATTCTTGTTCACCGTCTCGAACGTCTCGGAGAGCCGCTCGCGCGTCTCGCGGTCGATGCGGCGAATCGCATCTTCGAGGGTGTTGACCGCCTCGTTCAGGTCCGCCGACTGGGCGTCCAGGAATGCCTTGCGTTCGGTCGTCTTGCCGAGTTCGTCGAGCGCCGCCAGATTGACGGCGCCCAGCGCCGCCAGGGCTTCCTGGAGGCGGTTGATCTCCTGCTGCAGAGCGTTCGGCCGGGGCGGTTTTTCCATGGCGAGAGCCAGCGCCTCCGCGTCGTATGTGGCCTGGGCCAGCTGCTCGGCAAAGCCTTCCTCGGCGATGCGGGCCTCCTGTTCCTTCAAGCGGAGTTCGCCGATGCTCTCGCGCAGCGGGTCGAGCGCCCGTTCGAGTCTTGCGCGCTCTTCGTCCGCCGCCCGCAACGTGCGCTCGGCTTCGGCAAGGGTGTCGCGAGCCTGCGCCAGCGCGACTTCCCGGCTCTGCTTGATGTCGAGCGCCTCGCCGACCTGCGCTTCCAGCGGCGCCTCGTCGAAGCTGGACAGTTCGCCCTGGGCCTCGCCCAGCGCGGCTTCGGCACGCATCTTCTGCTCGGAGAGCGACGCGGTCGCGCGGTCGATCTCGGCGGCCTTCGATTCCAGCGTCTGCACGGCAAATCGCGAAGCCTGGAGGAGCCTTTCCGCTTCCATGGTGCGCTCGCGGGCGCGCGCCAGGGCTTCCTCGGCCTTCTCGAACTCGCCATCCGCCCGCCCGACGGCGGCGCTCAGGCCGTTGGTGCGGTCGTCGGCCTCGGCAATCGCCATGGCGGATTCTTCGAGCGCCTCGCGCTCGCGCTGCTCGTCGCCGTCGATCTCGGCGAGTTCCTCTCCGATCTGGGTGCGGCGATGGCGTGCGCGGTCCGCCGCCTGTGTCAGACGTTCGAGACCGAGGTCCACTTCGTGACGACGCTGCGACAGCGCCGTGAGTTCGTCGCGAAGACGATCTCGCGCCGCGCGCAGTTCCACCAGCTCGGCCTCACCTTCGGCCTGCCGCTCACGCTCGGCCGCCAGACCGGCTGCGACCCCGGGAATCTCGGCTTCGAGACCCTCGATCTCCTGCTTGCGCTCGAGCAGGCCGTGAATCTCGGAATCGGGGGCGTGGAAACCGACGCTGTGGGCGGTGAACACGTGCCCTTCGCGCGACACCACGCACTGCCCGTTGGGCAGTCCGGCAGCGGCGGCCAGCGCTTCCGCAGCGCCCGGCGCTGCGAAGACCCCGTCCAGCCACTCGGCGACGGCGCCCTGCACGTCCGGATCACTGCAGGTGACGTACGTCGCGAGCGGCACACAGCCGACTGGCGACGAGACACCGAAATCGGAGGTGGCGGAACCACCCCGGTAGACCGCCAGCTTTCCAGGGGGCGAGGCGCCGAACCAGTCGGACAGACGCGAGAGATCGTCGAGACGCAGCGCGTTCAGGCGCTCGCGCAGAACGGCCTCGACGGCATCTTCCCAGCCGTGCGTGACCTGCACCTTCTCCCAGAGACGGGCGGCTTCGCCAAGGCCGTGCTGACCCAGCCAGGCGGCCATCTGCTCGCTCGCGCCCACCTGCTGCTGAAGGGCGACCAGCGCATGGCGCCGGGCCTCCAGCGAGGCGAGCTTGTGGCGCATCGTCTCGACGCCCTGGGCCGCGGCACGCACTGCGGCTTCGACTTCGGGGATGCGCGCCTGGATGCCGCCCTGGCGGTCCTGCACCTGGGCAATCTGCGATTCCACTTCCTCGCGGCCGGCGCGGAGTTCGGCGATGGCTTCCTCGTCCGGCGCGGCGATGCCGTCGAACTCGGTGCGCAGTCGCTCGCGGCGTGTCCGAAGCTGGATGAGGACACGGTCCGTCTGGTCCCGGCGGGCGGCGGCAACCTCGCGCTCGCGCTGCGCCTGGGCAAGCTGCTGCCGCACGCGTTCGAGTTCGGCGCGGGCCTCACGATGACGCTGCTCCGCCGAGGGCATGGCGTCCCGGGCATCGAGAGCGGCGCCCTCATGGGCTTCGAGGCCGGCCGCGGCGCGTTCGCGCTCCTCGGCGATGCCGGCGAGGTCCGCGGCGAGGGCGGCGAGGCGCTGCTCGTCGCGGGCGATCTGTTCTTCCAGCTCGGCGGTGCGCGCCTGAGCGCGCTGACGGTTGCTGCGAAGGAACTGCAGCTGCTGCTCGACGCGGGAGAACTCGGCATTGGCTTCGTACAGCCCGCCCTGCGCGGTATGAACCGCGTCGCCAGCAGCGTAATGCGCTGCCCGGGCGGTTTCGAGGCGCGATTCGACTTCACGAAGGGCAGCGGTGGTGCGCTCAAGTTCGAGCGTGGCGCGATCCATCTCCCCCGCGAGGCGCGCTCGCAGGTTGCCGGCGTCGCGACCCCGCACGGCCCACAGCAGGCACTGGTTGCGGCGGATGTCGGCTTCGAAGGTGCGGTACTGCTCCGCCGCGATGGCCTGTTCCTGCAGACGCTCGATCTGGACGCCGAGTTCGCGCCGGATGTCCTCCACCCGCAGGAGGTTCTCCCGGGCGTCGTCGAGACGGTTCTCGGTTTCCTTGCGGCGCTCGCGGTACTTGGAGACGCCGGCGGCTTCCTCCAGGAACACCCGCAGTTCCTCGGGCTTGGCCTCGACGATGCGGGAGATCATTCCCTGCTCGATGATCGCGTAGGCGCGTGCCCCAAGGCCGGTGCCCAGGAAGATGTCCGCGACGTCCCGGCGACGGACGGGAATGTTGTTGATGTAGTAGGAGGAGTCGCCCTGGCGCTCCAGCACGCGCTTGATCGAGATCTCGCCGTACTGGGAGAAGGGGCCTGTGACCTTGCCGAGGCTGTTGTCGAACACCAGTTCGACGCTGGCCCGGTTGGCGGGCTTGCGCTCGCCGGAGCCGTTGAAGATCACGTCCTGCATGGTTTCGCCGCGCAGGTGCCGGGCGGAGGACTCCCCGAGCACCCATCGGACGGCGTCGATGACGTTCGACTTGCCGCACCCGTTCGGGCCGACGACGCCGATCAGCTGCCCGGGAAGGGCGATGTGCGTCGGGTCGACGAACGATTTGAATCCCGCCAGCTTGATGTGAGTAAGGCGCACCCGCTAACCCCTGAACCCTCTGAGTCCGCCCGATGCCGCACCGTCGTGGGGCTGCATGGCCGGATACCGTGTCTGGAACGATCGACCGCGGCATGCCGCCGCGATCCGCTTCCGCGATCGGCCGGAGAACCCCGTAGCCGGTCGCGGCACCTCCCCTCGAAGACGCCTGCGCCAGCCTCGCTCCGGCGCGCCGGGAGCGATGGAGTCGATGCCGATGCGTCATAAAAAACAACCGCCTGGCGACATCGCAGGGCCAGGCGGTGTGTTTCATGCGCAGGCGCACCGTGCTCGGTCGACCCGCGTTGGAAGTCGTCGGATTGTAACCGAAGTCCCATCGAACTCCCATGCGCGCAGGCGGGGTTCCGCTCTCTATAATCCGGGATTCCGACACGCGCCCGTCATGGGCGCCGACCCCATGAATCCCGACCTCTCGCGCCTCCAGCCCTACCCGTTCCAGAAGCTCTCGAAGCTCTTCGCCGGCATCACGCCGCCGCCGGACCTGCCGCCGGTCAGCCTGTCGATCGGCGAGCCGAAACACCCCACCCCGGCGCTGGTGCTCGATGCCATCCGATCGAATCTCGAGGGGCTGGCCAGCTATCCCGCCACCCTCGGCAAGCCGTCCCTCCGCGAGGCCATTGCTGCCTGGATCGGCCGCCGATATGGCATTCCCGCACCGGACCCGGCCCTCGAAGTCCTCCCGGTCAACGGCAGTCGCGAAGCGCTGTTCGCGTTTGCCCAGACGGTGATCGACCGGACCCGACCCGATCCGGTCGTCGTCTCGCCCAATCCGTTCTATCAGATCTATGAGGGGGCGGCGCTGCTGGCCGGCGCCCGGCCCGTGTTCCTGCCGCAGCTGCCGGAGAACAACTTCGCCCCGGGCTTCGAACAGCTGGACGAGGCCACATGGTCGAAGGCGCAGCTCGTCTTCGTCTGTTCGCCGGGCAACCCGACCGGGCGCGTGATGACGCCCGCCGAATGGGAACAGCTCTTCGCCCTGTCCGACCGGCACGGGTTCGTGATCGCCGCGGACGAGTGCTACTCCGAGATCTACTTCGACGAAGCCCGCCCGCCACTGGGTGCCCTCGAGATTGCCCACCGCCTGGGCCGGACCGGCTACCCCCGGCTGGTGGTGTTCAGCAGCCTGTCGAAGCGCTCCAACGCGCCCGGCATGCGTTCCGGCTTCGTCGCCGGGGACCGCGAGTTTCTCAAGGCCTTCCTGCTCTACCGCACCTACCACGGCAGTGCCATGGGCCTCACGGTCCAGGCGGCGTCGGAAGCCGCCTGGCGGGACGAAGCCCACGTCGTCGAGAACCGCCGCCAGTACGCCGAGAAGTTCCGGGCCGTGCTGCAGATCCTCGCGCCCGTGTGCGATGCGGTCCAGCCGGAGGCCGGCTTCTATCTCTGGCTCCGCGTACCGGGGGATGACGCTGTATTCGCCCGGGAACTGATGCGTCAATATAATGTGTCGGTCCTGCCGGGCAGTTACCTGGCGCGCGAGGCCGACGGCATCAATCCGGGTCGCGGCTTCGTCCGTCTCGCGCTGGTCGCCCCGCTGGCGGAATGCGTCGCCGGCGCCGAGCGGCTCGCGGCCTGCCTCCAAGGAATGCGCGCTTAAGGCGCCTCCCCTCAAACCACAAGACTCACGAGAACCGAATGTCCGATCTGCAAGCTGTCATCGATGAAGCCTGGGAAAACCGCACGGCGCTTTCCCCCTCCTCCGCTCCTGCTCCGGTGCGTGCCGCCGTGGAGGAGGTCGTGGCCGGGCTCGATGCCGGCACCCTGCGCGTGTCCGAGAAGAAGGACGGCGACTGGGTCACCCACCAATGGATCAAGAAGGCCGTGCTGCTGTCGTTCCGCCTCGCGGACAACGGCGTCATCCGGGACGGCTACGCCAACTACTTCGACAAGGTGCCGCCCAAGTTCGCCAACTACGGCGAAGCCGATTTCCGGGCCGGCGGGTTCCGCGTCGTGCCGCCCGCGGCCGTGCGCAAGGGCGCGTTCATCGCCCGCAACGTGGTCCTGATGCCGTCGTACGTGAACATCGGCGCCTACGTGGACGAAGGCACCATGGTCGACACCTGGGCCACCGTCGGGTCCTGCGCGCAGATCGGGAAGAACGTCCACCTCTCCGGCGGTGTGGGCATCGGCGGCGTGCTGGAGCCCATCCAGGCCAATCCCACCATCATCGAAGACAACTGCTTCATCGGCGCCCGTTCCGAAGTGGTGGAAGGCGTGATCGTGGGCGAAGGCTCCGTGATCTCCATGGGCGTCTACATCGGGCAGAGCACGCGCATCTACAACCGGGAGACCGGCGAGATCCTCTACGGGCGGATTCCCCCCGGGTCGGTGGTCGTTTCCGGGAATCTCCCTTCGGCGGATGGTAAATACAGCCTGTATTGCGCCGTTATCGTGAAGCAGGTCGATGCGAAGACCCGCGCAAAGACCAGCATCAACGATCTGCTGAGAGGCGACTGAAGCCCCCGCCGGGTGGCGGCCGGGCAGTCGTCCGCACACTCCGGCGCCGCCGGGACTGGGAGAAGCACGCCTTGAGCACCTATCTCACCCCCCTCTTCAAGCTCATGTCCGAGAAGGAAGCCTCGGACCTGTTCATCTCGGTGGGTTCGCCCATCTGCATCAAGATCGTCGGCAACATCATGCCGGTGAACCAGCAGATCATGGACTCGGAGGCGGTCCGCCGGATCGCCTACGACATGATGACCGAGAAGGAGGCGCAGGCCTTCGAAGAGACCATGGAGATGAACTTCTCCTACCCGGTCCAGGGCATCGGCCGCTTCCGGGTGAACGTGTTCCGCCAGCGCGGCAACATCGCCCTGGTGATCCGCTACCTCAAGAACCGCACGGCGGGCTTCGAGAAGCTGCGGCTGCCGGCCATCCTGAAAGAGCTGATCATGGAGAAGCGGGGCCTGGTGCTGATCGTAGGCTCCACCGGCTCGGGTAAGTCCACCACGCTGGCTGCCATGATCGAACACCGCAACGCCACCCGCGGCGGCCACGTCCTGACCATCGAGGACCCGATCGAGTTCGTCTACACGAACAACAAGTGCGTGATCAACCAGCGCGAGGTCGGACAGGACACCCTCTCCTATGACAACGCGCTCATCAATGCCATGCGCGAAGCGCCGGATGTCCTGCTGATCGGCGAAGTCCGCGATCGCCAGACGCTGCAGCACGCCCTGCTCTACGGCCAGACCGGCCACCTGTGTCTGACGACCCTCCACGCCAACAACAGCTATCACGCGCTCGGGCGGATCATCAACTTCTTCCCCTACGACGCGCGGGAAGGGTTGCTGGGCGACCTCTCCACCACGCTGAAGGCGATCATCTCCCAGCGCCTCGTGAAGGGCGTGGACGGGTCGTTCGTGGCCGCGGTCGAGATCATGCTGAACACCAAGCACATCGCCGAACTCGTGAAGAAGGGTGACATCGACCAGATCAAGGAAGCCATGGAGCAGAGCCTCTCGCCCGGCTCCGAGACCTTCGAGCAGGCGCTGTTCAAGCTCTACGCCCAGGGCCTCATCACGAAGGAAGACGCCCTCAAGAACTCCGACTCGCCGTCCAACCTCGCCTGGCTGCTCGACAACGCCGGCGCACCAAAGGGCGGCAAGGGGGGCGGCACCTCGATGTTCGGCATGCCGTCCTCGGGCGGGGGCTCGTCCTCGTCCGTTTCTTCTTCGGCCTCCTCGTCCGTACCGTCGTCGCTGACGACCACGGGCGGCATTTCCATCGACCTGGACCGCCTCGACCGGGCCTGACACCGACACGCATCCGATGACCGACACCCTCGCACTCACCCGCAGTCTGATCTCCTGTCGGTCCGTCACTCCCGAAGACGGGGGGTGTCAGCGACTCATCGCCGAACGCCTCCAGGCCCTGGGCTTCGAGATCACGCCGCGCCGCCATGGGTCGACGGACAACCTCTGGGCGCGCCGCGGCAAGGCGAGGCCGGTGGTGTGTTTTGCAGGCCATACCGATGTGGTGCCCACCGGTCCGCTCGATCAGTGGCACACCGACCCTTTCACCCCAACGGAAAAGGAAGGCGTGCTCTACGGCCGCGGTGCGGCGGACATGAAGTCCTCCCTCGCGGCATTCGTCACAGCCATCGAGGCATTCGTCGGCGCACATCCCGATCATCCCGGCAGCATTGCTCTCCTCATCACCTCCGACGAGGAAGGCGTGGCCACCGACGGCACGACCCGCGTGGTGGAATGGCTCCGCGAACGCGGTGAGGCCCTCGACTACTGCATCGTGGGCGAACCGACCTCCACCGAGCGCCTCGGCGATGTCATCAAGAACGGCCGCCGCGGCTCGCTGTCCGGCGAACTCACCGTCCACGGCATTCAGGGACACATCGCCTACCCGCAACTGGCCCGCAATCCGGTGCACGACGCCGCCCCGGCCCTGACCGAGCTGGTCCATATCGTCTGGGACGAAGGTAACGAGTACTTTCCGCCGACGAGTTTCCAGATCTCGAACATTCATGCGGGCACCGGTGCGAACAACGTGATCCCCGGCGACCTGAAGATCCTCTTCAATTTCCGCTTCTCGCCGGAATGCACGGTCGATGGCCTCAAGAGCGGCGTCGCCGCCGTGCTCGACCGCCATCGCCTGAAGTACACGCTCGACTGGTCGCTCTCCGGCATGCCGTTCCTCACGCCGCGAGGCCGCCTGGTGAATGCGGTAAGCGAGTCGATCGTGTCGGTGACGGGTCAGGCGCCTGAACTGTCCACCACCGGCGGCACGTCCGACGGCCGGTTCATCGCCACCTGGTGCCCGGAAGTCATCGAGCTGGGTCCGGTGAACGCGTCCATCCACAAGCTGAACGAGCACGTCCGCATCGCCGATCTGGAGCCGTTGTCACGCATCTACCGGGGCGTGCTGGACCGCCTGCTCGCAGCATGAGCACGCCGGTCCTGGCGATGCTCGCCGAAGCGGCGGATTCGCTGATCACGGTCCGCGACGTCATCCGGTTCGGCGTGAGCCGCATGCACGCCGCGGGCGTGTTCTTCGGGCACGGCTTTCCCGATGCCCGCACCGAAGCCTCCTATCTCACGGGCTGGGCCATCGATCTGCCGGCCGGCATGGTGGAAGACTTCCTCGACGCCCGGCTCACGCGCGTGGAGCGCGAGAAGGCGCTCGTCGTCCTCGCACGCCGCGTGGACGAACGCGTCCCGGCGGCCTACATCACCGGCGAGGCATGGCTGGGCGAGCACGTGTTCCGCATCGACCGGCGCGCGATCATTCCCCGGTCGTTCATCGCCGACCTTCTCCCCGACGGCCTCGCGCCCTGGGTCGGCGAGGAAGACGCCGTGACCGATGTCCTCGACATGTGCACCGGCTCCGGCTGCCTCGCGATCCTGGCCGCGATGGCGTACCCCGAGGCGCGGGTGGTTGCCGCCGACATCTCGCCGGACGCCCTCGCGCTCGCGCGGGAGAACATCGCCGGCTTCGGAATGGAGGCCCAGGTCACTCCCGTGGAGTCTGACCTGTTCGCCGCCTTTGGCCGCGAAACCTTCGACGTGATCCTGTGCAACCCGCCCTACGTGGATGCCATGAGCATGGCAACCCTGCCGCCCGAGTACCGCCACGAGCCGGCGCTCGCACTGGCGAGCGGCGAAGACGGCCTCGATTTCCTCCGAAGACTCCTCCCCGAAGCCCGGGCGCGCCTCAAGCCGCGCGGGGTTCTGGTCGTAGAAGTCGGCCATAACGCCGATGTCCTGGAAGAGGCCTTTCCGAACGTCGCGTTCACCTGGCTGGAGACCCATGCCGGCCCCCGGCACGTGTTTCTTCTGACGCGAGACGACCTGCCCCACTGACGAACCCATGGCCAGACTTTCGACATCGGCGGTTTCGTGGTTTGCGATGCTTTGGGCGGGTGTCGCCATCGGCGGCGCGCCACTGTCCGCCTTCGCCATCCCGGCCGATGAAGTGAAGGCTCTGGTAGCCCGGGGTCAGGCGAAAGAAGCCTACGAGCGCGGTCGCCGGTATCCGGACCAGCTGGGAGAGCCCGGCTTCGACTACTGGTTCGGGCTTGCGGCCGTCGACGCCGGTCATCCGGGCGAAGGCACGCTGGCGCTCGAGCGCTATGTCATCACGTATCCCGACGACCGCGCGGCCCGTCTGGAACTCGCACGCGGCTACTTCCTCATGGGTGACGACGAACGCGCCAAGGCGGAGTTCGACGGCATCCTGCGTACCGATCCGCCCGCCAAGGTGCGAGAGAACATTCGCGGCTACCTGGAAGCGATCCGCGCCCGGGAAAAGCGCTACCGGAAGAGCTTCAGCTTCTTCGCGGAGGCAGGCACCGGTTACGACAGCAACGCCAACGGCGGCGTCGCGAACGGCAACATCAACCTCAGCATCGGGCCGGTCATCGTCAGCGCTGCCGGGCAGAAGACGGACAACGGCTTTCTCTTCGGCGCGGCGGGCGGCCAGCTCAACATTCCGATTCATCCGGGCTGGAGCCTCTTCGTCGGGGCGAACGGCGATACGCGCAACTACTTCGACGCCGACCCCTTCGATCTGCGCAACCTGCAGGGTTCTGCGGGGGTGGCGAAGACCGGCGAGCGGGATCTGATGCGTCTCACTGCTGCCTACGGGAACCTGTGGCTGGACAACAACCGGTTCCGCTCGATCAGCAGCCTCACCGGCGAGTGGTATCGCCAGACGGACGCGCAGACCACCTGGAATGCCTTCGGGCAGTGGGCGCAACTGGGCTACACGGGGAACAACCAGCCTCGCGATGCCGACTTGTTTGCGGTGGGTGGCGGTTGGCGCCGCGTTCTGGGCGGACCGTCGCAACTCGCCGTGACGGCGTCTGCCAACATCGGCCAGGAGCAGAACCGGCGCGAGCGCCGCGATCTCGCGCGAGATCTCTATGGCGGCAGGCTCGGCCTCACGCTCACGCCGTACGACACGCTGAGCCTCTACGTTGCGGCGTCGGCACAGGGCAGCTATTACATGGAAGCCGATGCGTTTCTGTTCGAGCGACGACGCGACTGGTTCTATGCGCTGGAGGCGGGGTCCGACAAGACGCTCGACAAGAACTGGAGCTTCCGGTTCGATGTCGCCATGACGCGCAACCGCTCCAACATCGATCTCTACGACTTCAACCGCAACGTCGCGAGCGTCAAGCTCCGCTACGACCTCCGGTAGACCGACCATGCGCCACTTCGCCGCTTTGACCTTCGTTGCCCTGTCGTCGCTGCTTCCGGCCACGGCTGGGTTTGCGGCCGAGGCTGCGGGTCGCGTACTGCTGGCGGCAGGCGATGTCACCGCCACGCGCGAAGGTCGCGTCGTGCGCCTCGAACGAGGTGCGACGATCGAAGCACGCGACGTGCTTCGCACCGGGCGCGACAGCAATCTGCAGGTGCGCATGAACGACGAGGCGATCATCGCGCTCAAGTCCGATTCCGCGCTGTCCGTCGAGCAATACACCTTCCGCGGACAGGCCGACGGCTCCGAGAACGCGGTGTTCCGGCTGCTGAAGGGCGGGTTCCGCACCATCACCGGCCTCATCGGGCGCGTGAACAAGAACGCTTACCGCGTGAACACCGGCGTGGCGACGATCGGCATTCGCGGTACGGCATTCGCCCTCGCGCTTTGCGAGGACGGGGGTTGCCGCGAAGGCGGAGGCGCTGCTGCGAAGGACGGACTCTACGGCGCGGTGACCGAGGGCCAGATCAACGCGACCAACAAGGCGGGTGAAGCGACGTTCTCGGCCGGTCAGGCCTTCTACGCCGCAACGCCCGACAGCAGCTTCCAGCAGTTGCTGACGCCGCCGACGTTCCTGGGCGATCGCCTCGGAGGACAGCGACGCGGCGTGAACGAGCCGCGCCAGCAGCGGGAAGATGCCGAACCGAACGAGCCCCGCGGTCCGCGCCGCGAGCGGGTCCGCGACACCTTGATTGCGCAGAACACCGAGAAGAGAACCACACCGGACAGTTCGACGGATTCCACGAAAACCGGCACCACCACCGACACGACATCGACCACGTCGGCAGACACCACGACCAAGGGCACGATCCTCACGGGGACGGGACTGCTGCCGATCCTCAAGGCCGAAATTCTCAATGAATCCGGCACGAAAGCGATCCTTCCTGTGCCTGACGGATTCGCGGTGGCAGTTCCCTTTCCAGGCGGCAACCACTTCGAACACTTTGGCAGAGCCGAGAACGCGTCTTTCAACGGGTTCAACCAGCTCCTCACGTGGAATAAGCCCAGCAGCTTGGTCGCCGGAAATCTCGGTGGTGGCGAGATCACGCAAGCAGGAGGTTTCGCGCGCGGGGAACAGATACTGAGTTGGGGCCGATGGAACGGCGGGAGTTTCACGACATCTTCCGGCACCGATATCCATGCGTTACCGCTGATTTTCGTAACCGCCAACGCAGTCGGTGCGAACTCATTTGCTGGAAGCCTACCCACCAATGGAACGGTTACATACGCGGGCGCGGGTGGACCAGGGGTAGCTGCCGTGCGCGCAGGTTACTTTCCCAACTCGATCGGTAGCCAGGTGCTGAGCGAGACGCTCACCGTCACGTTTGGTGCAAACCCGACGGCGACCTTCGACATGACCGTTCGACTGGCCTCGCCGGGCGGTCCAGCATCCCAAGCCCCTTTCGATCACACCTACCATTTATCAGCGGCGCTCGCGCGCACCGCGGGATCTGGGGCCGGCGATCTACAAGGCTCGTTCTTCAACAGCGGGTGCGTGTCTGGCTGCACGGGGAGTGTTGCCGGGAACATCTCGGTGGGCCTGACCGGCAAGAACGGTTACGGTCTTGCTGTGGCAGCCGGAGGATTCGCGGACAGTTCGTCCACGATAAGTGCCTCGTTCATCCGCATCTTCGAAGCTGCCCCAGCCGGCAGTGCCGCCAACACGGTGGCCGCTACGGCTGTGGCTCAGTAACGCCGCCGTCCGACGCGAGCCAGTCCAGCACGCTGCGCGTCTGCGCTTCCGTCAGTTCCAGATACTGCCCGCGCTTCAGCCGCGGCGGCAGATTGACGATACCGAACCGCACTCGCATCAGACGGCTCACCGTGTAGCCGAAGTGTTCGAACATCCGCCGCACCAGCCGGTTGCGGCCTTCCCTGACCACCACCCGATACCAGCGGTTGCGGCCCTGCCCGCCTTCGTCGTGCAGCACATCGAAGCGCGCCATGCCGTCGGTGAGTTCGATCCCCGCGAGCATCTGCTTGTGCTGCACATCGGTGAGATCCCCGAGGATGCGAACCGCGTACTCGCGCTCGACCTCGAAACGCGGATGTGTAAGTCGGTTGGCAAGCTCGCCCGACGTGGTGAAGATGAGCAGACCGCAGGTGTTGAAGTCCAGACGGCCGATCGCGAGCCACTTGCCGCTGCGGATGGCGGGGAGCCGGTCATACACGCTCGCGCGCCCTTCCGGGTCGCTGCGGGACACGATCTCGCCTTCGGGCTTGTGATAGATGATGACCCGCGGCAGACGCGATGACAGCGAGAAGCGCAGGTGCCGCCGCCCGACCTTCACGAGGTCGTCGGGATTCACGCGCATGCCCAGCGTGGCCGGGCCCCCGTTCACCAGCACCTTGCCCGACTTGATGAGTTCTTCCATCTCGCGGCGGGAACCGAGCCCTGCCTGCGCGAGCACCTTCTGGAGTTTCTGCGACTGATCGGTCGGCGTGCCGGCCGGGGCTGGAGCCTTGCGCTGCGCAGGGCTGCGGCGAACAACGGGCACCACTGGCACTTCGCGTTGAGGCGGACGCGCGTTGGCGTTGCCGGCATCGCGCCGTCCACCCGCGGGTCGGCCGTCTGCGCGCGGCTTGGCACGGGACCCGGGTCCAGTCCCCTCGCGCCGGCTGTCCGACGTGGCGCCGCCGGCGGTGGCGGGTCGCCCGCTCCCGGTCCGGCGAGCGCCGCCGGATCGTCCTCCGGTAGCGCCGGCCTCGGAATCCTTTCTTGGCGACGGTCTGCCGCCGGCGGGTTTGGCGGCGTCTCCGGTCCTCGCGCCGGAAGGCTTGCCGCGGCGCTCGGACGGCGCTTCGGCCGGGGTGCGACGCGATGCCGTCGGGCGGGCCCGGGATTTCCCCGGCGCGGGTCTTCGGGTCTCGGCCATGGTCAGCCCACGACCCGGCGTTCGATGAAGGCCTGGGCCAGGGTGCCGCTGTCCACGTATTCGAGTTCGCCGCCGACCGGCAGCCCGCGCGCGATCCTCGAGACGCGAAGGCCGCGCTGCTTCAGGCTCTCGCTCAGGTAGTGCGCCGTGGCTTCGCCTTCGGCGGTGAAATTCGTGGCCAGAATGACCTCCTTGACTTGTCCGTTGTCCGCACGGCGGATGAGGCGCTCGAGGCGCAGTTCCTTCGGGCCGATGCCGTCGAGCGGCGAGAGGCGGCCAAGGAGCACGTAATACAGGCCAGCGTACGTCTGCGTCTGTTCCATGCGCAACTGATCGGCCGGCGACTCCACGACACACAGCAGCGAGACATCGCGCCGCGGCGACGAACACAGCTCGCACAGCGGCTCCTCGGTGAAGGTGTTGCACTGCTCGCAGTGATGCACGCGCTCCAGCGCGTCATGCAGCGCGACGGACAACCGCATGGCCCCGTCGCGTTCGTGCTCGAGCAGGTGGTACGCCATGCGCTGCGCGGACTTGGGCCCCACGCCCGGCAGGACTCGCAGGGCTTCCATCAGCGATTGCAGCGACGAGGGCGTCTTCACGCGCGGGCAGGCTCGCTCAGAACGGGAACTTCATGCCGCCGGGCATGCCCATGCCGGCGGTGAGCGCGCCCATCTTTTCTTCCTTCATGGCTTCCACGCGACGCACGGCGTCGTTCACCGCGGCGGCCACGAGGTCCTCCAGCATTTCCTTGTCGTCACCGACGAGGCTGGGGTCGATGGTGACGCGCCGCACGGCGTAGTGACCGGTCATCGTGACCTTGACCATGCCCGCCCCGGACTGGCCCTCGACTTCCAGCTTGCCGAGTTCCTCCTGCGCGCGCTTCATGTTGTCCTGCATCTGCTGCGCCTGCTTCATCAGCCCGGCGAGTTGCCCCTTGTTGATCATGCGATCTCTCCAGAAGGTTACCGATCCTGCGACGACATGGGACGGACGGAGCCGTCCACCAGCCGCGCATCGAAGTTCTGCACCAGCGTGCGGACGAACGGGTCCGAATCGATGGCGTCCACCGCGCCCTGCTGCTTGTTCGCGCGCTCGCGTTCCTCATGCGCCGCGAGCGTGTGTTCCGCGCCCTCGCTCACCACGAACTCCGGACGCACATCCGGCCAGTGCTCGCGCAGTGCGGCCGTGAAGCGGTCCCGGTAGGTCTGGTCGAGGAAGCTCTTGTGCTGCGGCGCGACCACGAACACGAGGCGCGCGCCATCCACACTCTGCAACTCGCAGTGCTGCGCGAGCATCTTCGCCATCGCGTTCCAGCGCAAGGTGGCAACCGTCTGCGGCCACCCTTCGCGCGTGAGCGCCGGAAGCGACGCACGCTGCGTTGGAGCCGCGACGGGCGATGCGGGTTCCGAAGCGACCGGTGGTGTCGCTGGTACCGGTCTCGGTGCCACCGGGGACGCTGGAGCCGCCGCCGCCGCGGCCGAGGCGCCGCGCACGGGAGCGGCGGGCCGTGTCGACGACGGCGCGGGGCGCGATGCCGCCGGCGCACTCACGGGCGCTGCCCCTGCGCCGCCGGATTCCGGACGGAAGGCGAGCATGCGGATCAGCGTCATCGTGAAGCCGGCGAACTCGTCGGGCGCCAGCGGGAGGTCCGCGCGGCCGCGCAGGGCGATCTGGTAGTGCAGCTGCACGTCCTCGGGCGTGAGCGCCTCGGCGAGGGCGAACAGACGTTCGCGCTCCGGCTCGTCGGGCGGAATGGCGTCCGCGAGCGTCTGCGCGAGGGCAATGCGATGCAGCAGCGACGCGAGGTCCTGCAGCGTGGTGTCGAACGACAGCCCGCGCGCATCGATGGCTTCCGCCTGTTCGAGCAGCCCGGGACCGTCGGCGCGGGCGAGGAGCTCCAGCAGCGTGAAGAGGTAGCTCGAATCGACGATGCCGAGCATCTCTCGCACGCCGGTCTCCACCACCTGCCCGGCGCCGTGCACGATGGCCTGGTCGAGCAGGCTCAGCGCATCGCGCATGCTGCCGCGTGCCGCGCGGGCAAGCAGCGCCAGCGACGCGGCCTCCGCGGTTAGGCCCTCGGCGGCCAGCACCTTTTCGAGCTGGGCGCGGATCTGTGCGGGGGAAAGCTGCTTCAACCCGAACTGCAGGCATCGCGACAGCACGGTGACGGGAATTTTCTGCGGATCGGTCGTGGCCAGCACGAACTTGACGTGGGCCGGCGGCTCCTCGAGCGTCTTCAGCATCGCGTTGAAGGCGCTGCGGGAGAGCATGTGCACTTCGTCGATGATGTACACCTTGAACCGCCCGGCGGTCGGGGCGTACAGCGCGTTCTCGAGGAGTTCGCGCATGTTGTCGACCTGGGTGTTCGACGCGGCGTCGAGTTCCAGGAGATCCACGTAACGGCCGCTGTCGATGGCCTTGCACGTCTCGCAGACCCCGCACGGCCGGGCCGTGATGCCCGTCTCGCAGTTGAGCGACTTGGCGATGATCCGCGCGATGGTGGTCTTGCCGACGCCGCGCGTGCCCGTGAGCAGATAGGCGTGGTGAAGGCGGTTCTGGTCGAGCGCGTGCGTGAGGGCCTGGATGACGTGCTCCTGGCCCATCATCTCGGAGAAGTTGCGCGGACGGTACTTGCGGGCGAGTGCGAGGGTCATGACCGGAACCCGGGAACGGACAGCGCGGCGTGGTGCATCAGGGGTGCTGCAAGCGGGAGCCGGGACCGTTGACTCCGGTCTCTCGCGCTCCCGCCCCTCCTCCCCCTACCCTCGTGCGCATTGGGCGGCGAGCCCGATCCCCGGCACTTGCAGAGAATGGCTGTGGCTGCTTCCTTCCGGACCTGACCAGGTTCACCACCATGCAATGCGGGGGGGCCCGCCATTGGATTATCGGGCCGCAGGCCCTGCGCGCTGCACACCCGGGGCAATCTGCCCCCGGATGCTCACCGCCCAGAGCCCGAGACCGTCTCCCTTCACGCCGTGACGACGGGAATCTTCCCGATCTTCGCCTGCCACTCCCTGGGCCCGGTCTGGTGGACCGAGGTGCCGGTGGAATCCACCGCCACGGTGACCGGCATGTCGACTACGTCGAACTCGTAGATGGCTTCCATGCCGAGATCGGCGAAGGCCAGTGTACGCGCTCCCTTGATCGCTTTGGAAACCAAATATGCAGCCCCGCCGACTGCCATCAGCGAAACCGCCTTGTGATCGCGGATGGCCTCGATGGCGACCGGGCCGCGCTCGCCCTTGCCCACCATGCCCAGCAGGCCGGTCTTCTCGAGCATGGTCCTCACGAACTTGTCCATGCGGGTGGCCGTGGTCGGACCGGCGGGACCCACGACTTCATCCCGGACGGGGTCCACGGGGCCCACGTAGTAGATGAAGCGGTTGGTGAAATCGACCGGGAGCTTCTCGCCCTTGGCGATCATGTCGACCATGCGCTTGTGCGCGGCGTCGCGCCCGGTGAGCAGCTTGCCGTTCAGCAGGAGGACTTCGCCGGGCTTCCAGGTGGCGACCTCGGCCTTGGTGACCTTGGAGAGGTCCACCCGGCG
>CAZEDA010000018.1:0-1862 GCA_964510915.1 uncultured Rhodocyclaceae bacterium
CTCGATGCCGACGGCGAGGCGATGCTGCAGAACGTGCTCGCGGACCTGAAGTCCCGCGGCGTCACCACCTTCATCGTGGCGCACCGGCCCTCGGTACTGGCCACGGTGGACCGCATCATGGTGCTGCGCGACGGCATGATCGAACGCTTCGGCCCGCGCAGCGAGATCATGGGCCAGTACACCCAGGTGCCCAAGGCCGCCTGACGCCCCGATGAAAGGCACCTTCCACAAACTGTTCCGGATCGGCATCGCCGGCGAGCTGCCGGAAGATCCGTCGACGATCCTGAAGGTCGGGTTCTTCCTGATCTTCGTGTTCATCGGCGGCGGACTCACGTGGATGGCACTTGCCCCGCTCGAAGGCGCGGTCGTGGCGGAAGGCGTGGTGAAGGTCCGCAACGAGCGCATCCCGATCCAGCATTCCAAGGGCGGCATCGTGAGTGCGATGCACGTGCGCGACGGGGCGAAGGTGAAGCCCGGACAGCCGCTGCTGGAGATCTCCGAACCCTCGCGTCTCGCGGGGCTGCAGTCCACCCGCTACCAGCACATCTCCGAACTCGCCCGCAACGCGCGGCTGCGCTCGGAACAGCTCTTCTCCGACCGGGTCGTGTTCCCGCCGACCGTGCAGTCGAAGGCGGACGATCCCGAGATCGCGCCGATCATCGAACAGGAAGAGATGGTGTTCCGCAACCGTCGGGATGCGCTCGAGAGCGCCGAGTACGCGATGCGACGCGAGATGCAGCTGATCCGAGAGGAACGCATCCAGCTCGCCGAGCGCGCCGAGATGCAGAAGACCGCAGTGTCGCTCGCCAGCGAGCAGCTGAGCGCCAACGAGGAACTCGTGGCACTGGGCTTCGTGTCCCGCCAGCGGGTCCTGGAGCTCAAGCGAACCCAGGTGGCCGAGCGAGCAAGCGCCGGCGAGCTGCAGGCCGAGCGGCTGCGGGCCGACCAGCGCATCGCCGAGCTGGACCGCCGCATCGCCGAACAGCGAAACCGCTTCCAGGAGAACGTCGCGCAGGAACTGAAGTCCAGCGACGACCGGCTGTACCAGCTGGAGCAGCAGGTCTCGGCACAGCGGACGGAAGTGCTGCGCGACACCATCACCGCGCCGATCGACGGCACGGTCATGAATCTGCGATCCGTGTCCGTGGGCTCCGCCCTGGGGCCGCTGCAGACCGTGATGGAGATCGTGCCGACCGACGATTCGCAGTACATCGAGGTGCCGATCGAACCCAAGGACATCCGGCATGTGCATGTCGGCGGGCGCGCCGACATCCAGGTGACGGGCTGGAACCGTCGGACCATGCCGCTGCTGACCGCAACCGTGGACTACATTTCCGCAGACGCCCTGAAGCTGCGTGACACCTTGACCGCTTACGTGGTCCGCCTCAAGGTCGAGAAGGCCGCAAGCACGGGCCTCACCGAGCCGCTCAAGCCGGGCATGCAGACAATGGTGTATGTGCGCACGCCGTCCCGGACGATCCTCGACTACATGCTGGAACCGGTGATCGACTCGATGCGCACGGCGTTCCGCGAACCCACCCAGTAGTGCGGACCGCCTGCGCCGCCCCCCTGCGGCTGCCGTCGCCCGTCCTCGAGCACCCGGGAACACCTTCCCGGAAGCCCCGGCCCCGCTTGCCAGGGCGCTGAACGGCGAGCTATCCTCCGCGCCGCAGTCGAGATCGCGAAGACAAGACCAAAAAGATCGATCAGTTGCTCGCTGTGCCAGGGACTTCCGATCCATGCTTCGTGACCGAGTCCCGCCATGAACCTCAGACGCCCCGCTTCCTCTCGCTGTTCGCCGCCGCCGTCGGCGGGCGATGTTGTCGCATCCCTACTGGTCCGCTCGGCACTCGATGTCTGAC
>CAZEDA010000018.1:1962-20114 GCA_964510915.1 uncultured Rhodocyclaceae bacterium
CCGGGCCGGTCGCCAGATGAACCCGCATCGTCGAAAGCTCGCTTCCTGATTTCTGGCGTGCCGGCCGTGAGCGTCGCTCTGGCTGACGACGCGGAGGAACAGGACCTGCGGCGCCCTCTTCGGTGTCACTCCCCCGGGAGCTTCAATGAAACTCATGCCTACCCCATCCAGCAAGCGGATCCGCCGATACGCAGGCCATGGCGCCCTCGCTTTTCTCACTGTCCTGCCGACACTGGCCGTTGCCGAGGATCCCGTCCAGCGCAACGCCACGTCCGCCGAGGTCCAGGCGCTCGAGGAGCGCATACGTCGACTCGAGTCCGAGAAGACTGCCGCCAAGGAGCCGGCAAAACCTGCGGACGGCAGCGTTCCGCGAATCCGCATGGCCGACGGCCTGATCGTGGAAGATCCCGACGGCAAGTGGTCCGTGCGGGCAACGGCGCGGGGAATGGTGGACTACCGGGACTTTCTCGATACCTCGGCGAAGGCGGACACCTTCTCGCTGCGGCGCGCGCGGATCGGGCTCGGTTTCACCGTGAACCGCGAACTCACCGGCTTTCTGGAGACGGAGCTGGTGTTCGGCGCGAGCACCCAGTCGGGCACGCCGGCGTCGGGAGGGTTGCTGCAGGGATTTCTGGAGTACGCCCCCACACCCAAGGCACGCATCCGGCTCGGCCAGTTCAAGCCGCAGTTCATGCTGGAGTCCACGATGAGCCCGTTCCATGTGGATTTCCAGGAGCGGAGCCTCATGTTCAATCTGCTGCAGAACTTTCTGTATGACCGCGGGGTGATGCTTCACGGGGCGCCGTTTGCCGGCACCTACTACGGCGTGAGCATCACCAACGGTACCGGCATCAATCTCGACGAGTTTCAGCGGAACGGCCCGGAAGGCGCCGCGTCGAGCAAGGACGTGACGCTTCGCCTCGTGGGCAACGCGGCCACGTGGATGTCCCTGGAGAACACCGTCATGCACTTCGGCGGCAGCTACAAGACCGGCACGCTCGCCAACGGGGACGCGACGACCGCGGGCTATGCGGCTGCCAACGGGCTGGCGGAAGACCGGGGGGTGGTGTTCTTCAACCCCTTGCCGTTCAATTCCGGCAGCGCTTCCGCATCACGCAGCATCGACCGCACCATCGGCGCGCTGGAAGGCGCTCTCTCGTACCGCCAGTTCAAGCTTCAGGGCGAGTACGCGCAGGCGAACTACACGGGTGCGCTGCAGGGGGGGCAGGCCTTCGATCGCGGAATCTCGTCGGGCTACGTCTCGGCGAGCTGGCTCGTGACGGGCGAATCCTTCTCCGAGTTCTATCGCAACGGCGTCTTCGGCAGGATCGTGCCGCAGAAACCGTTCTCCACGGCCGGCGGCGGGACCGGGGCGATTCAGGTGAGCGCCCGGTACAGCTTCTTCGATGGGGCCGACTTCACGACAACCAACCCCGCCAATTCGGGTGTGCTGGGAGGAAACACGCTCGCACCGGCAGTGACGCAATCCACCTCGCGTGCGGACGCCTACACGCTCGCCCTCAAATGGATGCCCACAGCGCACGTGGCGCTCATGCTGAACTACGTGAGGACGGAGTTCGATTCCCCGATCGTGGTGAACGGTCAGTCGATGAGCCGCACCGACAGCCTGACGCTGAGGGGACAGTTCGACTTCTTCTGAGCAGGCTGCAGGAGTGTGACCGGACGTTCTCGTGGCGCGCATGGCGTTGTGACTTGAGCGCCCGGGTCATGGGGGCGGGCTTCGAGGCAAGGCCCCGGAGTCGGCCCCGCGGGCCTCGTCCGGGCTACGGGGTGAGGTTCCGGGCGTCGGGTTCCGGACGGCTCCACAGCCACGCCGCCAGCACAGCCAGTCCGATGCCCACCGCGAGGGTCACGGGTCGGACGCCGGCAAGAGCCAACGTCACCGAAAAGCTCAACGCCATTCCCATCACCGCCAGGCGCTTGCCGCGGCGGGTGATGGTTCTGCCGTTCTCCCAGTGCCGAAGGGGCGGACCGTAGCGGGGATGCGCGAGCAGCCGCTCCCGCCACTCCGGCGCGCCCTTGCTCCACGCCCACACGCCGATGAGCAGGAACACGGTCGTGGGGAGCAGGGGGATGAAGGCATTCACGATGCCGATGCACACGCTCGTCGCGCCGAGGATGCGCCAGAAGATCGCCGTCGCGGACAGGCGCCGATCCCCGGAGCGGCGATCCGAGTCGATCCCCGCGTCGGCCGGGTGGACGGTCGACGGGTCGGAGTCGGAGAGCGCTGGCATCGTCATGGGGAAATCTCTGCGTGGGCCGGCCCGGAGGAGTTTCGCACAGGACGCCCGCGTCACGCGGCGGCCAGCACTCCGTATGGGTATTCCATCGATAACGGTGCGCCGGAGCCTGCCTGAATAGCGCCGTCAGGAAGACATTGTCGGTCGGCGCGCGGACCCGGGGCAACATCGCACAGTCGGCCGCAGTCGCGGATCGTGCCACCGCGCGTGCCTTGCAATGCGCTTCGTCGGCGCCATCGCCCGCAACCCCCGCCACGCCGGCACGATGCAGACGTTGCCCTCCCCGCTCCGCCGCATCATGAGTTCCCGCGTCACCCTTCCGCCCGGCCGCAACGGGACCAAGAAGCTCCTCCGCCAGTATGGCGACCGCCTGCTGCGCGTGCGCTACCGCTACGACTCGGAGACCCGCCGAAGGCTCACCACCGTGGAACTCATCGTCGACGAAGTCCCATGGGAACCCCCGTCGCCAGAGCCACCGCGACAGCCGTCCGCACCGAACATGGCAGACGAGAACCCGGAAACGCCGGGGTCAGGTCTGGATTCGTAGCAACTGAGCATCGGACTCATGCGCACGCCCATGGCCGCGATGCGCCGCCCCGTGAAGGGGGCTATGCTCTCTTCCACGTTCACTGCAGGACATCCGCAGTGGCTCATCGATGTTCCGGCAACTGTCGCATCGCATCCGGGGAGACGGTCGAGATGAGTGGCTTCAAGCAGTTCGAGGACTACGACGCGCTGGGTCTGGCGCAGCTGGTGAAGCGAAAGGAAGTCACTGCTGCGGAACTTCTCGACGCCGCGATCGCGCGTGTCGAAGCCCGCAACCCGGCGGTCAACGCCGTGGTGACCAGGCTCTACGACTACGGCCGCGACGCGATCGGCGCGGGCCTGCCGGACGGTCCGTTTTCCGGGGTTCCCTATCTCATCAAGGATCTCACTTCGCCCATCCGCGGGGTGCGGATGACCCGCGGCTCCACCTTCTTCGCGGACACGCCGCCTGCGTCCGAGGACAGCGAACACATCAAGCGGCTGAAGCAGGCCGGCCTCGTGATCTTCGGCCGCACCAACACCTGCGAGCTGGGCCTGTCACTCACTTGCGAACCGCGCCTGTACGGGCCGACGCGCAACCCCTGGGACCTCTCGCGCATTTCCGGGGGCTCGAGTGGCGGTGCCGCCGCCGCGGTCGGCGCGCGAATGCTGCCGATCGCTCATGCGTCCGACGGCTTCGGATCGATCCGCGTGCCAGCCGCGTGCTGCGGTGTGGTGGGCCTGAAGCCGACGCGGAGCCGCAACACGTTCGCACCCTTTGCGGGGGAAGGGCTCGGCGGGCAGTCGACGGAACACGCCGTATCCCTCAGCGTGCGTGACAGCGCGGCGCTGCTCGACGCCACCTGTGGCGCGGGGCCCGGCGACCCGTACGTGGCCCCCGCGCCGGATGGCACGTTCCTCTCGAAAGTCGGCCATCTCCCCCGGAAGCTTCGCATCGCCTGGACGACGCGTGCCCCCACGGGAGTCGCGATTCATCCCGACTTTCTCCGGACGCTCGCCGAGACCGTGCAGCTGTGCATCGACCTTGGCCACCACGTGGAGGAGCGCGATCCCGAGATCGACGCCGGGGCCATCGTGCCGACGTTTCTCACCCTCGCGTCCGCGAACACCATCGTCAACCTCGCAGGGCATCCCACGGCAGGCCGCAGCCCCAAAGAGGACGAAGTCGAACGCATCACGTGGCTCACGGCCAAGCTGGGCGAAAGCGTGAGCGGGGCGGACTATGTTCGCGCCACCCAGGCGGCGCATCGGCTGGGGCGCCAGATGGCCGCATTCCATGCCGACTGGGATGTGCTGCTGACGCCGGGGCTGGCCGAGCCACCGGTGAAGCTCGGATGGCTCGACATGATGATGGACGACGTGCACGAATACTGGCGCCGCGTGTTCGCGTTCTCGCCCTTCACCGTGTGGTTCAACCAGACGGGGCAGCCGGGTCTGATGCTGCCCATGGGTCAGTCGGCCGATGGTCTGCCGGTCGCCGTCCAGCTGGTGGGACGCTACGGGGACGAAGCCACGCTCTTCGGTCTGGGGGGCCAGCTGGAGCAGGCGAAGCCGTGGTTCGGGCGGCGGGCGCCCATCGCCGACGCGAAGGCACCCGCGTAGCAGCGAGCCCAGGCACGCGCGGCCCGGGCTCACATCGTCAGACCACCAGCAGCACGGCGCCGTTCGTCCTGCGCCCTTCGAGGTCCTCGTGGGCGCGCGGGGCATCCGCAAACGAGTACTCGTGCGCCTGATCGGCGGTCATGAGGCCCGACTTCAGCGCGTCGAACAGACGCGCGGCCATAGGCTCACGCTCTTCGCCGACGAAATAGTGGAACAGCGCGGGGCGCGAGATGCTGTTCGACTTCCCGAACAGCTGCGAGATGAGAAACGGCGCGATCGGCCCCGACGACTGGCCGAAGTTGCAGAGGTGTCCCCGGATGCCGAGCACTTCAAGCGAGCCTGCGAAGGTGTCCTTGCCGACGGAGTCGTAGGCGACATCCACGCCACGGCCGTTCGTGATCTCGCGGACACGGTCCACGAAATTCTCTTCGCGGTAGAGAATCGTGTGATGGCAGCCGGCACTGCGTGCGAGTTCCGCCTTGGCGGCACTGCCGACTGTCCCGATGACGGTGGCGCCCAGGTGCCGCGCGAGCTGCGACAGCAGGCGTCCGACACCGCCGGCGGCCGCATGGATCAGCACCGTCTGGCCAGCGCGAATCGGGAACACGGAGTAGGCGAGCATCTGCGCCGTGAGTCCCCGCAGCCAGGTCGCCGCGACGGTCCGGTCGTCGATGCCCTCGGGGATCTTCACGGGCAGTTCTGCGCTGATCAGCCGCGCCGTTGCGTAGGATCCATAGGTGTTCGTGCAGTAGGCCACGCGATCGCCGACTGCGAATCCCGTGACGCCCGCGCCCACCGCTTCGACGACAGCGACGGCCTCCAGGCCGGGGATGCCCGGCAGCGGCAGCGTCTTGTAGAGACCCGAGCGCACGTAGCAGTCATGGAAGTTGACGCCGACGTAGGTCTGGCGCAATCGAAGCTGACCGGCGCCCGGGGCGCCGACTTCGATGGACTCCACCCGCAGGACTTCGGGCGGACCGGGTTCTCGGAGAACGATGGCTTCTGGCATGGCGGAATGAGCGGCTCTGAACGATAGGGCCCGGAATGATGCTGGCGCGCGAGGACTCCGGCAAGGCGGTGTCGACCCCGTCCCGGCAGGTTCGGCATCGGGCGATCCGTGCGGTCCGGCGCGGTACACTCGCCGCAGAATTCATCCACCACAGAGGGAGGAGATCGATCATGGCCAGCCACTCAACCGGTGACGGCGGCATCCCGCCGCGCGACGCCGCCAAGCGCGGACTCAAGCGTGTCATGTCCCTCGGGGGCGCCTACGGCACGCGCAACTACACCGTGAAGGACCTGCGTGATGCGAAGGGCAAGCGAGTGCTCTGCGAGACGCTCCCCTTCACGCCGGAAGAAGCCGCCGCGGCCGAGGAAGCCGGCATCGACACCATGAAGGTCCGCTTCGATCCCAAGCGACCCGAGACCGCCGCCGCGATCCGCAAGGCGGCACCGAACACCTTCATGTCGTTCTCCGTCCCGCTCGTCGCTGCTGCCAGCGAGACCGAGGCCGTGCGGCTTGCGTACACAGCCATGGAACTCGGCGCGGACGCGATCATGTGCCAGTGGTCGCCGCGCTTCATCAGCGCCGCGGCAGAAGCCGGCGTGCCGGTGCAGGGACATGCCGGCCTCGTGCCGCGCAAGAGCACGTGGACCGGCGGCCTGCGTGCCGTGGGCAAGACGCTCGAAGAAGCGCTCTGGATCTTCGACGAGGTGAAGCGCATCGAGGAAGCGGGCGCCTGGGCCGTGGAAGTCGAGGTGATCCCCGCGCCGCTGCTCGCCGAGATCACGAAGCGCACGACGCTGCTTACGTCATCGATCGGCGCAGGCAGCGGCGGCGACATCCAGTTCCTGTTCGCCGAGGACATCCTCGGCAACAACGGGCCGCCCTATCCGCGCCATTCCAAGCAGTACCGTGACCTGCACAAGATGCGGGAAGCCATGCAGGCCGAGCGCATCGGCGGATTCAGGGATTTCATCGCGGACGTGCAGTCCGGCGGATTCCCGGGACCCGAACACATCATCCAGGCGCCGGACGGCCTGATCAGCGCATTCCTCGAGAAGGCGGACAAGCCCCGAGGCTAAAGCGTTCGGCTTCGCGACCGCCTCGGAAACCCGCGGCGCGAGGCACACAGGGAGGAATGGAAATGAACCCGCTACGAAACCTGTTCGGCGCCTTCGTCGTCGCTCTCGCGCTGGTCTCCCCGGCTCTCGCGGCCGATCTGCCGACCGCGGAACCGGAGCGTCTGGGCTTCTCGTCGGAGCGCCTCGCGCGGATCAAGCCGGCAATCCAGCGCGAGATCGACAAGGGGCAGTATCCCGGCGCAGTGATGCTGGTCGCGCGCAAGGGGAAGATCGTCTACTTCGACAGCGTCGGTCAGCTCGATCCGGCTGCCGGCAAGGCCATGCCGAAGGACGCCATCTTCCGTCTCTACTCGATGACCAAGCCGTTCACCTCCGTGGCGATCATGATGCTGATGGAGGAAGGCCGGCTGCGGGTCACCGATCCGGTATCGCGGTTCATCCCGCAGTTCGCGAATCTTCGGGTCAGTGTCGCGACCACGGACCCATACACGGGCGCCACCAAGTACATGGACGTGCCGGCGGATCGCGAGATGAACATCCAGGACCTGCTGCGGCACACCTCCGGCCTCGTGTACGGCGGCTTCACCTCGCATCCGCGGGTGAAGGAGCTGTATGCGAAGGAAGGGGTCGACTGGAAGGACCTCACCGCCGCGGAACAGATCGAGCGCCTCGCCAAGGTACCGCTGGCCCATCAGCCGGGCACGACCTTCGAGTACGGCCTGTCGACAGATGTGCTCGGGCGCATCGTGGAAGCGATCTCCGGCATGCCCTTGAGCGAGTTCCTGCAGAAGCGCCTCTTCACGCCGCTCGGCATGACGGATTCGGCATTCCTCGTGCCGCAGGACAAGGTGGGCCGCCTCGCCCAGCCGTTCGCAATGGACGCCGCCACCAATACCGCGATCAAGCTGCTCGACGTCACCGTTCCCCAGAAGAACGACGCCGGCGGGGCAGGCAGCGTAGGCACTGCATCCGACTACGCCCGCTTCCTGCAGATGCTGATCAACGGCGGCGAACTGGATGGCGTGCGGCTGCTGAGTCCGGTCACGGTGCGGTACATGGCTTCCGATCATCTCGGCCCGGAAACGAAGTTCTCCGGCGTGACGACTCTGCCAGGAGGAACCGGCTTCGGTCTCGGCTTCGCGGTCCGCAACGAAACCGGCCGGTTCGAAGTCACGGGAAATGCGGGCGAGTATTTCTGGGCGGGCGCTGCCGGCACGGGCTTCTACGTGGACCCGAAGGACGAGATCATCTGCGTGTGGATGACCCAGGGCCAGCCGGGCATGGCGCGCCGCTACGACCGCTACCTGTTCAAGCAGATGGTGTATCAGGCCGTCGTGAAGTGACCCCGATGTTTCGGATTCTTCTGGTGCAGGGCGCCAACATGGTCCATCTCGGGAAGCGGGAGCCCGAGATCTACGGGACGACGACCGCGGCGGAGCTCGATGCCATGCTGCAGGAGCACGCCCGGGCAAAGGGCTATTCCCTGGAGATCTTCTATACGAACGTCGAAGGCTTCGCCATCGACCGCATCTATCAGGCGGTCGCCGATGGCGTGGACGGCCTGGTGATGAACCCCGCCGGCTTCAACTACGCCGGTTACGCGCTTCGCGATTGCGTGAAGGGCTCGGGGCTCCCTTACGTGGAAGTGCACATGAGCAATGTCGAGGCTCGCGGCATCCCGTGCGTGATCGCGCCCGTCGCTCTCGGCATGGTGTTCGGGCTGGGGCTCCGCAGCTATGTGCTGGGCCTCGAAGCCATGCTGCACGTTCTCTCCGAAAGAGCACGCGGCTGACGGGTCTCGTCGCCCGCCGACTCCCGTCCCGCAGGCGACGAAGCTCGGGACCAGGTCACGCCAGGCAGCCACCGTCCGGGCGCCTTCCGCTACCTCGGAGGTAATTGCCGCGACTACCGGCCCGCTGCAAAGTGCGTCCATGACACCCCTCCCCAAGGAGACTCCATGACCGCCTTTCGTGCCCTGCTCGTCGTCATCATTCTGGTTCTGTTCGGCTACACCGGCGTCGTCGGCCTGAACCACGGGTGGAATCTGCTGCCGATCTTCTTCGGAGACATTCTCGCCATGACGTGGCCCGGTCAGTTCAACCTGGACTTCACCTGCCTGCTGATGTTCTCCGGCCTCTGGCTCGCCTGGCGCCACCGGTTTTCGCCGGGCGGCCTTGTCCTGGGGGTGTGCGGACTGTTCGGTGGTACGGCCATTCTCGCGCCGTACCTTCTCATCATGAGCTTCCAGTCTCGGGGAGACATGAAGGAACTCCTGCTGGGCAAGAGCCGCATGTGAAGAAAGGCAGGGCGCCCCGGGAGACGCCCTGCCCCATCCTGCTGTGCCGGCTCACCGCCGACCGGGATTACTGGCTCACGGCATCCCACCACTGCGCGAAGGAGTCATAGCGGACAGGGTCGTATCGGACCCCGGAGCGGTCCTGCGCCTCCGGGTCTCGCGTTCCCTGGCTGACCAGCAGATTGGCTGCAAGGGGCCGGGTGTTGTCGATGCTCGACGAGGCGGAAACCGGCTCGGGAACGTAGTCCTGCGCGCCGCGCCCGTCCTTCGCTTCGTTGTCCACGCGCTGCGGTCCCGACGGAATCGCTGCCGCCCGCTCGAATGGCGCATTGCCGGAGCGGTTCGCGCTCGGCAGTTCGACGTAGATCGACGGGTCCTTCGACGCGGGCGCATCCGATCCGAACGCACTGCCCATGGACTGCAGCCGGGCCTTGATCGAGTCCCAGGAGAAGTCGGAAGCGGACAGTTCGATCTTGGGCGGCGAGTACTCCACCCCTGCACGCGAGGTTTGGGGCGTGTCGGCAAACGCAATCGCGCTCGAGGACACGAGCACCGCGGCTGCGATCGGGCGCACGAGCCCGAGAATTTCGAATTTCCGTTGCTGATTCATGGTTCACTCCATTGGCGAGGGACTGCCACGCGGATCCGGCAGTCGATTTCTCCGGGCAGCCACCGGTCGGCGCCACTGCCGCTCAAACCGGTTCGACCTCAGAGCCTGTCGCATCGCCGCTCGGATCCCCGAGGCAACAGCTCGGGATGCACGACGTCGATGCATGGACGCATCTTGTGCTTCCGGGACCGGTCGCGATGTCGGCGCAGACCGCCTTCGCTTGTCGTCCGATCTCCTACATCTGCGCGCATAGGACAAACACCTACAAGCGGAGCTTGCGCCGTCCGACATCCCCCGTCCGGAGCGGTCCGTACAGTAGGAGCCACTTCCCCGACGTGACCGGACGCGCCTCGGCGCTCCCGGAAACGTTGCAGTCATCCGGGAAGGTCGTTCGGACGCATCACGCAGCCGTGACAGGCCGAACTCCCGACAACGCCCTTGGAGAACCCGACCATGATGCATAGCAAGAACTTCACTGACGCCATCCATAGCGCCGCCCCTCGGGCAGCGAATCCCGTGATCGGTGACGAGCTCTCCGCGCTTGTCGCGGACTTGCGGACGCTGCTGTCGCGCGATCAGTGGCGCGAGACCCCCGAGCTTCAGACGCTCGCGACGCGACTGGACGGACTCGCGTCGAAGGCCAAGTCCGTGGTGACGACGGTCAGCGACGGTGTCGCCGATCGCGCCCGGGCTGTTGCACGGTCGACCGACGACTGGGTGCACGACGACCCGTGGAAGGCCATCGGCATCGCTGCGGCAGTCGGTCTCGGCGTCGGCCTGATCGTCTCGCGCCGCTAGGAAGAGGTCCGGACCTCGGGAGCATCGTCATGCTGACAAGTGGCATTCAGACCCGTCTGGAGGAGCTGCAGCGGCAGTCCCGCCGCGTCCTCCTGCTGGCAGAGGATCATGCCGATCTCCTGAGCCTGGAGTGGGCTGCTGAAAAGCGTCGCCTGCTCGGCATGGTGTCGAGTCAGGCGGTCAGCGCCATTGCCGGGATACTGGCGCTGGCGTTTTTCGCAGTCGCGATCCTGGTCACATTCTGGGATTCGCCGCACCGCACAGCGGTCGCCTGGATTCTGCCCGTGACGTTTGCAGGTCTGGCCGTCATCGGCTGGTACCGGAGCCGCCGTCTCGCCCTCGCCGGTCGCGATGCCTTCTCGCATTCGCGGCGGGAGTGGTCACGGACCTGGAGTTCCCTCAAGGAGACGCTATGAGCGAGGACAACGGGGAAGAATTGAAGAGAATCCTGTCGCGTCTGGAAGAAAAGCGGGAGGCGTTGAAGACCGAGGGCGATCCGCACTTGGGCCACGCCGGGCGTGAGTCAGGGCGATTTCCGCAGAGCGCGACCCTGCGCTTCCTCGGGGATCACCCGGGGCTGTCGGCAGGGATGGCCGCCGCGCTGCTGGTGCTCGGGCCCCGACGCGTCGCTCGATGGGCTGCGCTGGCTCTGCGGGTGGTGGCCGTCTGAAATCAGGCCCGGCAACTCAGGACGGGGTTTCCGCTTCGCGCGGAATCCACGCCTCGACTGTGGTGCCCTGGCCGGGGGTGCTGCGGATGTCCAGGGTCCCGTTCAAGGCCCGCATCCGCTGCCGCATTCCGCGCACCCCATGGCTCTTCAGCCGCAGGAGCCCGGCACTGTCGGTGCCGACACCGTCGTCCTTCACCGTGAGCCGGAGCCCGCTCCCGTGCGGTACCAGCGACAGCGTCACGCTGCGGGCCTGCGCATGCTTCTGCACGTTCGTCATCGCCTCCTGTGCCACCCGGTAGAGAGCCAGGGACTGCGCTCTCGACAACGACTCCGCGCTCTCGTCCAGATCGTGGGCAACCTTGAGCCCGCTGCTCGCAGCGAACTCCGCACTCAAGGACTCCAGTGCCTGAACCAGCCCCAGGTTGTGAAGCACGCTGGGCACCATGCCTTCGATGATCCGCCGCTTGAGCGCGACACTCTGGTCGAGGTAGCCCTGCACGCGCTGCAGCTTCGCCTCGACCTCGTCGGGGGACGTCGCGATGCGCTTGCGGGCGAAGGCGACATCCATGCGCGCTGCCGTGAGAATGGCACCAAGCTCGTCGTGCAGCTCGCGCGCGAGCGCGGCCTTCTCGTCCTCCCGGACGGTCTGCAGGTGGTTCGCGAGTTCCGTGAGTTCGGCCGTCCGCTCATTGACCAGCTGGTCGAGACGGATCTGTTCCGCGGCGAGAAACTCCGTGTGGCTGTGTTCGATGGCGAGCATGCGCCGGATCAGTCGTACGCCGACGAGCATCAGGACGACGCTGATCGCTATGGTGGCCGCGACGACCATGCGCAGGCGATCGTGGCCGTCCGTCCATGCCTCGACCTGCCGCTCGATGAGGAGGTTCTCGAGTGCCAGGAGCTCCCGGAACGTGGTCCGGATGCGATCCATGCGGCGCTTGCCCTCGTCGGTGTTGATGACGAGCAGCGCGTCGGCGCGGCGCCCCTTCCCGACGAGCACCATGGTGAGTTCCATCTCGGCGATCTTCGCCTTCAGATCCGCATCGAGACTGGCGATGAGCGCCCGCGCCGCCGGCTTCTCCGCGGTGGAGGCGTTCAGCTGCTCCAGGAGCTTGCCGATGGATTCGCGCGCCCGCTGATAGGGATCGAGATAGGGTTCCTTCTCCGTGAGCACGTAGCCTCGCTGGGCGGATTCCGCCGTCAGCGCGGCCTCCTCCAGAGACCTTGCCAGGCTCCGCTCCTCGTACGCCCGCTCCACGCCGCCGAACGCATCGAGCAGCCGCCGGTTGCCGTACTCGGACGTGGCGACGGCGATCACACCGGCCGCGACGATGAACGGGGTCACGAAGCGGATCCTCGCAGCACGCCCCAGCATCGCCTGAGGGAGTTCCAGGGCATCGGCAGCGGCGTTGTCGACCTGGCGTACGGCACCGCCAATGCGCCGGGCAATCCTGTCCATTCGAGATGTCATGGGATCTCCCTTCGTTCGTAGGACTGCGCCCGACAGCGATGCCGCGTTTCGCCTACATACCAGTCGACGCCATCCCGAGACAATGGTTCCGCAAGCATCCCGGGAAAGCAGACGCCGCGCATCGGACACGCATGGCGACGTCCCCGGACCCAGTCACCGCAAACGGGAGGTCGCCATGCTCCACTACGCCGCCGTGTTCTTCGTCATTGCCATCGTCGCCGCCGTGTTCGGCTTCGGCGGACTCGCTGCCGGGGCTGCCGGCATCGCCAAGGTGCTGTTCGTGATCTTCCTCGTCCTGACAGTGATCTCGTTCTTCATCGGACGGGGTCGCGGCAGCTGACGCCGCGCCTGCAGAGGCGTCGTCGGGAACATGCCATCCATCAACCCCCTGGAGGAACCAACCCATGAAGATTCAGCCTGCAGTCTCCGCGATCCTGCTGCTCGTTGCCTGCCTGTCGCTGCCCGCCTGTAATACGATCGAAGGTGTCGGAAAGGACGTGAAGGGCGGCGGCGAGTCCATCGAGAATGCCGCCAAGTCCACCAAGGAGAAGCTCTGACCGGCCCCGGCGTCCCGCGCGGGAGCGGTACCGTGACCGTGTCGGACAGGAGCACCATGACCAGACGCCGGATTCTGCTGGGCGACGATCATCAGATCGTCAGAACGGGCCTGCGCCAGATCCTCGAGACCGACCTCGGGCTCGAGGTGGCGGGCGAGGCCTCGACGAGCGCGGAGATCCTCACCGCCCTTCGGGACGGCACCTGGGATCTCGTCATGCTGGACATCGGTCTTCCCGACCGGAGCGGTGTCGAGACACTGCGCCTCATCCGCAACACCTATCCGGCGCTGCCGGTACTCATCATCAGCGGCTACCCTGAGGACCAGTACGCGATCAACCTGCTGCGTGCCGGCGCGAGCGGCTACATCCGCAAGGACGCCGATACCGATGAGATCCTGCGCGCCGTGCACGTCGTGCTGCAGGGGCGTCGCTACATGAGCGAGGCGGTGTCGGAGATGCTCGCGCAGCGTCTGGACGGCGGTGCCGATCGCCCGCTGCACCAGGAACTGTCCGAGCGGGAGTTCCAGGTGCTCTGTCTGCTCGCGGCCGGAAGCACCGTGTCTCAGGTGGCGGAGCAGCTGTTCCTGAGCGTCAAGACGGTGAGCACATACCGTTCGCGCATCCTGGAGAAGTTCGGCATGCAGACGAACGCCGAGCTCACCTACTACGCCATCAAGAACGGCCTCGTGCAGTGACCGCACCCTTGTAGGTGCTTGTCCGACAGGAAAGCGAGCCGGGGTCAGGCATCATCGGACAGGAGCACGAAGCGGACTGCCGCGCCCCGCGACACCGACCGTGCGGAACCGTCGCCGGGAGGAGGAAGTCGAGATGCAAGACGCAGCCGCGGACCCGGCGATCGACCACCCCGTTCCGGTTCTGCTCGTCGAGGATTCGCCGATGATTTCGCGGAGCCTGACAGAGCTGATCGAAGACGGGGGACGCTGCCGAGTGGCCCGCGTCGTCGACACGGAGGCCGCCGCACGCCAGTTCCTCGCTCAGGAAGGCTGCCGGGTCGCGGTGATCGACCTCCAGCTCAAGGAAGGCAGCGGTCTCGGCGTGCTGAAGTTCCTGCGCGACCGCAACGATCGCCCTCTTACCATCGTCCTGACGAACTTCGCCCGGCCCGAAGTCGCGGCCCAGTGCCGCGCTCTCGGTGCCCACCACTTCTTCGACAAGTCCCGCGAGTTCCTCGAAGTCATGCCGGCGATCGAAGCCTTCCTGGACCAGTGCGCCAGGTCCTGAGATGTCCCGTCGGGGTCTCCGCCTGACGTTCGCGTCCTCTGCGATACTCGGCCCTTCCACAAAAGGTTTCGGAGGAAAGCAGGATGAGCTCGCTCGACGGTCGTATCGCACTCGTCACCGGCGCCGGTCGCGGCATCGGCCTCGCCATGGCACTACGGCTCGCGCGTGACGGCGCCACGGTCGTAGTCAGCGACATCGATGAAACAGCCGCGGCGGCAGCCGCGAAGACGATCCAGACCGAAGGCGGGACCGCCGCATCCATCCGCTGTGATGTGTCGGATCCCACGCAGACGACGGCCTCCATCGCATTCGCCGTGCAGCAGTTCGGCCGCCTCGATGTGATGATCAACAACGCCGGCGTCGTTCGCGTGCAGCCTTTCCTCGAGGTGCAGCCTTCGGACTGGGACTTCATCCACGCCGTGAACTCGCGCGGACTCTTCTTTGCCGTGCAGGCCGCGGCAAAGCAGATGCTGACGCAGGAACCTCCGGCTCCCGGGCGTCCGCGCGGCAAGATCGTCAACGTAGCGTCCATTGCCGGACGCAGCGGCCGGCCGATGTTTGCCGCCTACGCCGCGAGCAAGGCTGCGGCCATCAGCATCACGCAGTCCGCCGCGCTCGCCTTCGCGCCCGAACTCACCGTGAACGCCATCTGCCCCGGCATCGTGGAGACGGAGATGTGGCGCACCATCGACAGACAGTGGACGGCTCACGACGGCCGGCCGGTGGGCTCCGCATGGAAGGACCGGCTGCAGGCCATCCCGATGCTGCGTCCCGAACGACCGGAAGACCTTGCCGGCATCGCGTCGTTCTTCTCGGGCCCGGATTCCGACTACGTCACCGGCCAGTCGTACCACGTGGACGGCGGCGTGCTGATGGCCTGACGGGCGCGGGTGGCTGGACAGGGCCGAGGCGCAGCGGCGCCGGAACGCCTGTGCTCGCCGGCTGCGCATGGTCTGCCCGCCTCCGCGGACGGGGGCGAATCGCTCGTATCATCACCAGGGTCATGCGCCAACCTTGGAGTGCTGCGACATGCGTACGGTCTCCTGGTACTCGAGTCTCGCCAAATCCACTTCGCGCTACTGCGGCCGGCCGAAGACATTCGCGCTGGCGGTCGGCGTGATCGCCGTCTGGATCGTGACGGGCCCGCTCTTCGGCTTCAGCGACACGTGGCAGCTCGTGATCAACACGGGCACGACGATCGTCACGTTCCTGATGGTCTTCCTGATCCAGAACACGCAGAACCGCGACACCGAGGCGATCCAGGTGAAGCTCGATGAGCTGATCCGGGCGACGCGAGGTGCGCACAACGCGCTGCTGGATCTGGAGGAACTGGAGGAAGATGCGCTCGACGCATTCCGCCGGAAATACCAGCTGCTCGCGGCGTCCGCACGGGAGGAACTCGAGCGCGGCGCGGAAGACACCGGCACACCGGAGCCCTGAGATTCAGGCACCCAGCGCGCGGGCCCGGAATTCCAGCGGGGTCATCCCTTCCAGCCGCCGGAAGAACTTCACGAAGTTCGTAGGCTCCGCGAAGCCGAGCTGGTGGCCGATGCCCACCACCGTTGCCTCGCTGTGGACCAGGAGGCGTTTCGCTTCCAGGGCAACGCGCAGGTCGATCGCCTGCTTCGCGGTCCGGCCGATGGTCGCCACGCAGGCTCGCGATAACGTGCTCTCCGAGTAACCCAGCCGCTTCGCATAGTCGAGCACCGTAAGGCGCTTGTGAAAGCCGGATTCCAGTTCGTGCGCGAACAGCCGGTGGATCTCCGCCTCGCGCGTGGCAAAGGACCTTGCCTGGTTCGCCCGAAGTTCGCGCGCGAGGCGCAGCAGCAGCGCCAGCACAGTGTGTCGGATGATCGCCGCATCGATCTCGCTGCCCTCGAATCGCTCGATGTCCTTTCGCATGCGGCGGACGTCTGCGGCGGCCTCGCGAAACAGGGCGCTGCTTGGCACGCTCACCGCGGGCCAGTCCGGCAGCGCCAGCAGCTTGCTGTCTATCTCTGCCCGCGCGATGGAGGGTGCCAGCGCCTCCGCGGAGATCAGCACGAGCTGCGCCTGCAGTCCCTCCGTCAGGAACCACTGCTGCACCTGTCCCGGCCGCACGAAGACGACGGTGCCGGGCCGGAGGCTCAAGTCCAGGAAGTCGACCTGATGGCGGGAGCGGCCGGCCTCGACCAGCATGAGCAGGTGGAACTCCAGTCGCTCCGGCTGCCCGAGCATTCTCGGCGAGTAGGCGCGCAGACGATCCAGCGACAGCACCTCAACGCCCACCCGGGTGAGGCGCGGGTTGTGAAAGCGCGTCTCGCGGACTGCGGAACGACTTGCACTCATGCGTATCCCCAATAGCGGCCCCGGACGAGACTCCCAGTTTTGACCATCCGTTGCCCGCGTTTGACCTTGTCTCTCAGAGCGGAGAGTTTACATTGCTGCCCATGGAGACGAACGGTGAAAGCCGGCGTCGACTCCGGAAACTGAAACCCACCACGACAGGATTTGACCATGACCTTCTCCAGACGCGCGCTCATCGCCGCGCTTGCCGCAGCCAGCCTCATCGGCGTCGCCGACGCCGCAGACACCTCCGCGAGAACCACCAAGGAAGCCACCATGACCACTGAGAAGCAGCAGGTCGTCGACCTGCTCAAGAGCATCGAGACCGGCAATCCCGCGCCGGTCGCCAGCATCAATGCCAGCAAGTACATCCAGCACAACCTGGCCGTGGGCGACGGGCTCGAAGGACTGGGCGCCGTGCTGAAGATGCTGCCGAAGGGCTCCGCCAAGGTGAACACGGTGCGCGTGTTTCAGGACGGCGACCACGTCTTCGCGCATACCGAGTACGACTTCTTCGGACCGAAGATCGGCTTCGACATCTTCCGCTTCGAGAACGGCAAGATCGTCGAGCACTGGGACAACCTGCAGGAGACGCCGGCTTCACCGAATCCCAGCGGCCACACGATGATCGACGGCCCCGCGCAGGCCACCGACCTCGACCGCACGGTTGCGAACAAGGCGCTCGTAAAGTCGTTCGTGGACGACATCCTGGTGAACGGGCGCCTGGAGAAGCTGGCCGGCTACTACGACGGCAACAACTACGTACAGCACAACCCCCAGATCGCGGACGGCCTGTCGGGCCTCGGCGAAGCGCTGCAGGCGCTGGCGAAGGCGGGCATCTCGCTCAAGTACGACCGCATTCACAAGGTGCTGGGCGAAGGCAACTTCGTGCTGGTCGCCAGCGAAGGCAACTTTGCGGGGAAGCACGTGGCGTTCTACGACCTGTTCCGCGTGCAGAACGGCAAGATCGCGGAGCACTGGGACACCATCGAGGCCATTCCCCCGAGGGCCGAGTGGAAGAACGGCAACGGCAAGTTCTGAGTTCGGCTATCGCTCGATGGAGGTCCGCGGCACGACCCTCCGGCATGGCGCCCGGGAGGTCGTGCCGTTGCCGCCCCCCTGCCGCGGCCAATCTGGCATCGAGACTGCTGAGTGTCGGGTATTGCTCAGGCAAACTCCGCCGCTCCGACCTCTCCCCGGGAGAACGGCGGCCCTTTCACGTCACCCGCCGACACGAATGCGCAGACCCCGACCGCCCGCGAAGCTGGAACCGATGGAACTTCGCTATTCGCGGCCGTTCGCGGCATTCGTCCTTGTCGTTGCCACAGTCATCTCCGTGCACCTCGCCACGATTAGCTTCCGGGTTCTGGCGTTCGGCGGTGCGATATCCATCTTCGGCGTGCTCTGGACGCTCGTCTGGGCACCGTTTGCGGTGTCGCTCTATCGGCGCTACCTGCATGCGTGGTCGTTCAAGGGCCCGGTCGTGACGATCGACGCCAAGGGCATCACGGATATACGGGAGCCGCACCCCTTCGTTGACTGGGACCATGTCGAGAAGGTCTACCTCTCGCGCGGCGGCCCCATCAAGTCGGGCGCCATGCTCCTTTGCATCGAGTTCAGAAGCACGGAAGTCGCGAAGGATTACCTGCACGGCCCCTACCTGCTCCAGCGGGCCTACCAGAAGTGGCA
>CAZEDA010000018.1:20214-23733 GCA_964510915.1 uncultured Rhodocyclaceae bacterium
CGAAGGATTACCTGCACGGCCCCTACCTGCTCCAGCGGGCCTACCAGAAGTGGCATTTCGCCGGCCACTGGAACGTGAGTCTGCGCGCTCTGTCCTGCTCCTCGTTCGATGTGCTGCGGACCGCCGCTGCCTACCATCGCAAGTCGATCACCGGCCGGGCACGGCCTGTCGAGAGCGCACCGAGAATCCATCTTCCGCCGACTCGGTAGTCGCAAGCCTCCGGCAGCGGGTGCTGCCACGGATGCCAAGTGGATTTATCATCCGGGCTTCCGCGTGGCCCGACCAGAGGAACTGAGCCCATGAGCACCCCCGCGTATCTGCAGTCGCTGTCTCCTGCCGCCGTACTGCTCGTCGCCTTCATCTTCGGCATCGTCTATCTGTTCATCAGCATCCTGGCGTTCAACCAGGGTCGCACCGCGGTGGCGGACGGCTCCAGTGCCCGGCTCTTCAAGAAGGACCTCTGGTGGCCGTTCCGCCCCGCCGAGTTCGATGCCGCCGGTCAGCGACTCTGCGCCCTCGGCAAGGCGCTGTTCGTGATCATCGTCCTCGTTCTGCTCGTCTGGGCGTGGCTCACGCTCAAGGTGCTGCTCGCCGGCAAGTAGACGCCGTCCGCGGTTCGGAATGCCGGATTTCCCCGAGGTTCCGGACAGCAGCACAGTCCTGCGGCACGGCAATCTGGCGCTCGCGCTCTGGGCACGACCCGCTTTCGCGGACGAGGCGCGTCGAGCGTTTCTTGACCTTCTCGCGCGGCTGATCGGGTCTGCCGACGCCGCGCTGCTCATCGGGCTCGCTCCCTCGTGGGCTGACCGGGCCGTGCCGTCGGAGGACAACGCCGCACTCCAGGCACTGACGGCTCGTCGCACGCCCAGCGCGCTGGGCGAGGACTTCTGCGAGATTCCGCGCGAGTTGCTGCAGGCGCACATCGGCCTCGCATCGAAGGGCACCTTCAACGCGCAGCGACTCGAGCCGCCGCCCGGCGGGCTGGCGCGCGACCAATTCCTGCACATCGCGACGCCGCTGCTGCTCTCGAGCGCATCCGCCGTCTCCGACGCCGTTGCGAAGCTTGCGCCGCCGCCGGAGGTCCAGCGGCACTTCTACGTCGTGACGAATCCGTTCGCGGGCCTCGCGCAGAACCATGCGAAAGCCTTGCGGCAGGCGATCCGTGACAACGCGACGTCGGTGTTCCTGCTGTGGAACGGCAACAGCCGGTCCGTCCAGGTGCACGCCGCGGCAACTACCCTCGAGCGCCTCAGGCTGGACGCACTTGCGACCCTTCCGGGCCCGTGAGGGTGCGCGCCGGCATTTGGTAGAGTGGATCGTCCAGTGACGCCGGAGAGCCGACGATGAACGTGTTCGTGTCCTACCAGCGCGCCGACACTGCCCTCGCAGCCCACGCCCTCGGCTACGCGCTGCGGCTGGCCGGTCACGAGGCCTTCGTGGACACCGGCAGCATCGGCGTCGGCGAGATGTACCGGCAGGTCATCGCGAGCAACGTCGCCCGCGCGAACGTGATGCTCGTACTCATCGGCGCCGCGTTCGACGCCAGCCGGCTCGGCGAGCCCGCGAGCGTCCTGGCGTTCGAATGGCAGCGGGCGTGCTTTCACAGCATCGGTATCGTGCCGGTCCTCGTCGAAGGCGGCCAGATGCCCGGTAGCGACGCTCTGCCACCCGAATTGCGCTGGCTTCGCCGGCACAACGCGCTTTCGCTCCGGCGGGCGTCCCTGCATGCGGACATCGAAGCCTGCGTGGCTGCCGTGCCTTCGCTCGCCGTCACCCCGCGGCGTGCCGCCCGCGTGCTCTGGGTCGACGACAAGCCCGCCAACAACGAGAACGAGCGTCGCTGGCTGCGCCCTCACGGCATCGTGTTCGACTGCGTGGTCTCCACCGCCGAAGCCCTGGAGCAGCTGGCCAGCGAAAGCTACGACCTGGTGATCACCGACCTCGGCCGCCGGGATTCCTCCGATCGTTCGTGGAGCGCGGGCGCCGATTTTCTCGACCAGCCGGTCGTCAGGGACGGCGGTCCGCCGGTGATCGTGTACGCAGGCACAAGAGGCGTTTCGAGGCGAGACGACCTGATGCAACGCGGCGCTTCGGAGGTCACGCAGAGCACCTCCGTCCTTCTGAAGACTGTTCTCGATCTGCTGGGGCGCAACATGGCCGCCGACGGCACCGGTTGCGATCTTTCCCCTCGGTAACGGGGTCGTCGCCGCGCGAGGCTTGTGGCATCCTGCCGCCGCGCGACGGATTGCACGACGCGCATTCCCATGAACAGAACGGACCGCGCACGGCACGCCACGGCGTCCGGCACCAGTCTGCCCATCCGCCTCGGGAGGACGGAATGAAGCTCTACTATCACCCGGTTTCCACGACCAGCCGGCCCATCATGGCGTTCGCGGCCGATCATCCGCTCGACCTCGAGTTTCAGGTCGTCGACCTCATGACCGGCGAGCATCTGCAGTCGGCCTACACGGACATCAATCCGAGCCAGCAGGTGCCCATGCTGGACGACGACGGGTTCCGGCTCACCGAGTGCTCGGCCATCCTCAAGTACCTCGCCGACAAGTGCGACTCTGCGGCCTATCCGAAGGATCTTCGGCAACGGGCCCGGGTCAACGAGATGATGGACTGGTTCAACACGGGTCTGTCCCGCGAACTGGGCTATGGTGTCGTATATCCGCAGGTGCTCCCGCACTACCGCCGTCCCGACCCCGCGGTGCAGTCGGGCCACCTGGAGTGGGGCTGCGAGAAGGCCCGGCGCTGGCTCGGCATTCTCGACAGCAGGATCCTCGGCGGGGGGCGCGAATGGGTGGCGGGAGACCGGATGACGCTGGCCGACTACCTGGGTGCCGGGATACTGACGCTGGGCGAGGTGATCCGCCTCGACTATGCCGGCTACCCGAACATCCAGCGCTGGCTGAAGACCATCAAGGACCGTCCCACCTGGCGACAGACCAACGAGGCGTTCTACACCTACTTCGTCGCGCCCTACAAGGACGGCGAGTTCGTGAGCCTCTGACAACAAAGGAAGTGCCATGCTGAAGAAACTGCATCACAACGCCTACCGCTGCCGCGACGCCGAGGAGACCCGCCGCTTCTACGAGGACTTCCTGGGCATGCCGCTCGCGCTGGCCTTCCCGATCCGGGTGACCAAGTCGGGGCGCGATACCAACGTGCTGCATTCCTTCTACCGCCTGGACGACGGCTCGTTCCTCGCCTTCTTCGAGGCGCCGGACATGCCCTTCGAGTTCAAGGAACAGCACGACTTCGACCTGCACATCGCGCTGGAAGTCGACCACCCGGTGCTGGAGACCATGCGGCAGAAGGCGATCCGCATGGGCATGGAGGTCCGCGGCCCGTCGGACCACGGATTCATCCATTCCATCTACTTCCGCGATCCGAACGGCTACGTGATCGAACTCACCGCACCCGTGGGGGAAGCGGGCGAAGCCGAAGTCGGCGAGAAAAGCGCGCGGGCGATTCTCGCGGAGTGGCAGGCGACCAAGGCACGCGCCTGAGGGC
>CAZEDA010000019.1:0-23526 GCA_964510915.1 uncultured Rhodocyclaceae bacterium
GTACGGGGGAAGTCTCTGCCCGGATCCAGGCGACATAGGCGTCCAGCCCCCGCACGGCCTCGAAGGCGAGAATCTCGGGTACGTCGTAGGGATGGATCTCCGCGAGGACGCTCTCCAGATCCGGATACCGGTCTTCTGTCGTCTTGATGAGAACCGGCCATTCCTCGGCGTCCTCGACCGCCCCCTGCCACCGATACCAGGACCGGGCCGCGGGCAGCATCGTGATGCAGGCGGCCAGGCGATCCGCGAGCAGCCGTTCGGCGACGGCCCGGGCCACCTCTGCCGAGGGGCAGGTGCTGAGGACGAGCAGCGGCCTGGGTCCGGAAGGCGTCACGCTGCCAGACCTGCGGGAATCCCTTCCCGGACCGTCGGATACCGGAAGATGAACCGGAGTTCTTCCCGGAGCCGCCGGTTCCGGATGCGCCGGGATTCCCCCATGAAGGAGAGCAGCATGGCGGGCAGTTTCTCCCGCGCCTCCTCCAGCGGAACCCGGGGCGGGGCGGGCAGCCCGAGGCGCTGGGCCACGAACTCGAAGTACTCGCCCATGCGCATGCAGGAGTGGTCCGCAGCGTTATAGGTGCGGTTTGCGCGGCCCCGCGTCAGTGCCGTCAGAGTGACGCGAGCGAGATCTTCTGCATGAATGTGATTGGTGTACGGGTCGGACGCCGGCTCCAGAACGGGAGTGCCTGCCCGCAGCCTCGCCACTGGGAGCCTGTCCGCGGCATAGATGCCCGGCACACGCAGGATCGAGAGTCGGACGCCGCAACTGCCCGCCCATTGCCGCAGCTGCTCCTCGGCGTGGGTCCTCCGGGTCGCGCGGAGTGTCTGCGGATGGGTCGGGCGACTCTCGTCCACCCAGTCACCGGCACAGTCGCCGTACACCCCTGTTGTGCTTAGATAAACAAGGCGCTGTGGTAGACTGCCGCGCTTCGTCAGCGCCTGGATGAGATGGGTCGTTCGTGAGTCCCGGTCGCCTTCGGAAGGAGGCGGCACCATGTGGATCACGTCCTCGGCCAGTCCCGCCAGCCTGCCCAGCGACCGAGGGTCGTCGAGGTCGCCGACGATGGGCGTCGCGCCGGCCGCCCGCAGTGCCGGCAGCCGATCGATGGAATGGGTGAGCGCGTAGACGCGGTACCGGGTTGCCATCAAGGGCAGCAACCGCATCCCGACGTCGCCGCAGCCGACGATCAATACTCTTCTCATGTTTGGCATTCTAGTCCCAGCTCATGCAGCCCGGATGGGTGCCCCTTGCCACAGTCGACACCATGTTCAGAGTCACAATTCAGAAGTCCGGTCACAACTTCGACGTTGCCGAGGGAGAAACGGTTCTCACCTCGGCCCTCGCCGCGGGTTACACCCTCCCCTACGGATGCCGAAACGGCGCCTGCGGGTCCTGCAAGGGCAAGGTGCTGGAAGGCCGCGTCGACTTCGGCGCCCACCAGCCCTATACCCTCACCGACGGCGAGAAGCAGGCCGGCTTTGCCCTTTTCTGCTGCGCGAAGCCCCTGACCGATCTTCTCATCGACGCCCGCGAAGTGGGCGGTGTCGGCGAGATCCCGGTGAAGAAGCTTCCCTGCCGGGTGCAATCCATCGAGAAGCCGGCTTCCGACGTTGCCATCATCAAGCTCAAGCTTCCCGCCAATGAACGTCTGCAGTTCCTGGCCGGGCAATACCTCGAGATCATCATGCGCGACGGCAAGCGCCGCGCGTATTCCATGGGCAATCCGCCCCATGCCGATGACTACATCGAACTGCACGTCCGCAACATGAAGGGCGGGGCGTTCACCGAGTACGTGTTCAATTCCATGAAGGAGAAGGACATCCTTCGCTTCGAAGGGCCGATGGGCACCTTCTTCCTGCGGGAGGACTCGGACAAGCCGATGGTGCTGGTGGCGAGCGGCACTGGCTTCGCCCCGATCAAGGCCATTCTCGAGCATGCGTTTCATGCCGGCGTCCAGCGACCGATGGTGCTCTACTGGGGCGGGCGCCGCCCGGCCGATCTCTATCTGTATTCGCTCGCCGAGCAGTGGGCGAGGGAGCATCCGAACTTCCGCGTGGTTCCCGTCGTGTCGGATGCGGAGCCCGAGGACGGCTGGACCGGCCGTACGGGTTTCGTTCACGAAGCGGTCGTGGCCGATTTCCCCGACCTCTCCGGCCATCAGGCCTATGTCTGCGGCGCGCCCATCGTCGTGGAATCCGCCCATCGGGACTTCACCACGAAGTGCGGGCTGCCCGACGACGAGTTCTTCTCCGACGCCTTCACGCCGTCGGTCGATCCTTCGAAAGCCACCAGCTGACCGCCGGGCCCCTGCCCGGATCAGAGCAGACGCCGGCGGCGACCGCCGGTGGCGTCTTCCAGTTGTGTCAGCGTGAGTTGCAGCGCGGCGTCCCGATGACGCTGCGCTTCGTCGTGTTCTCCGGCGGCCGTCGACAGCCGCGCCAGCTCCAGATGGGCCGTATGTGAGGGTTCGACGGCGAGGCTCGCCTCGAAGTAGCTCCGCGCCTTGCCCCACAGCGATTCATGGGCGCAAAGCCGGCCCAGTGTCATGAGCAGGCTGGCATCCCGGGCGTGCTTCGGCAACCAAGATTCGGCCTTCTGGATGCGATCGAACGCGCTGGCCCCCAGGCCGTCGGCGTAGAGCAGGACGAGCTGCGAATCCCACTGACGTTCCAGTGTCGCCTCGATGATGCGGCGCGCCTCGTCTCCCGCCCCCAACTGCAGAAAACACTCCGCTGCCGCCTTGGCCACCAGTTCGTCCACCGCGAGATCGGCGGGGACCTTCTGCCAGGCCTCACGCAGTCGTTCCAGGTCGATCGCACGGCGCTTGAGCAGTTCGGCCGTTGCCGTGCGCTGCAGTTGCGCCAGTGCGGCAGCGTCGTAGACGTTGCGCTTGTCGAGCAGGGGCAGCAGAGCTTCGACCCGATCCCAGTTCCGGGCGAGCTGGTGGGCCTTCAGTTCGAGCCGGAGCGACGCCGTGTGCTTGTCCTTGATCTTCTCGAGCACCGCGAGCGCATCGAGATAGCGCCGCTCGTCCAGGAGCAGTTCGGCCTGAGTGATCCGACGCAGATACTCGGCGGACTCTCCGGAGTCCTCCACTCGCGCGAGGTAGCGGTCCCGCGCCTCGAAAGCGCGAGTCTCGTGCGCGGCCCGAGCCGCCACGACGGCAGACAGCGCCGGCTCGTACGCGAGGTCCAGTGCTTCCGCTGCGGATTTCTCGGCCCGCCCGGAGCGGCCCTCCAGATACGCCTGCAGACCGGCCATGAACGCTGCGCGCCCCTGCTCCGTCCGGCGGCTCTCGTGGAACTTCCGCACTTCGGCGGGCAACCGTAGCGCAGCTGACAGAGCACGCACCAGCACATAGAGAGCTGCGAACACTGCGGCGAGCAGCAGGACCGCGAAGTTGACGGAGAGCTCGATCCGATGGGTCGAGAACACCACGAGCACGTAGCCGGAGTTGTACCGGGCGGCCACCACGAACCCCACCGCGAGGGCGAACAGTCCCAGCACCCAGAAGAAGGTTCTCACGGTCGGGTCCGTCGCCCGTCAGGGAGCGTTGCGGTGTCCATGGCTCGTCTCTAGCGCGGGCCGCGTGGGGACCCGGCCTGATCGCGCACGGCCTGCAGGCTGTCGCCGATGTCCGGCAGCGCCTCCGCGAGTTCGGTCTGGGCAAACTGCCGCAGCTGGGTCCGGGCGAGGGACACGGACTTCTCGCTGAGATCGAAATGCTGGCTCAGCCACTGCTCCGCGGCGCGGATGTCTCCGCGAAAGCCGGTCTCGTTGCGGGACATGAGGGCGACGCGCGCCCCCATGAGTTTCAGCTTGAGATTCTCGCGCAGGAAGAAGGCGCTCTCGGGCGCGAGGAGCGGTGCCTGACGGGCGTCGGCGAACCGCACGCGAAGCATGTCCTTGAGGTCAGCCCACAGTTCGGTCGCGAAGCCGTTCCAGGTGCTGCGATCGATCGCCTGGCGCGGCGTCTCCGCGGAAGGGCGGCGATCGGCCGCGAGCGGATACGCATCGATGCCCGCAATCATGGTGTCCAGCTTGAGCGTCATGCCCGGCACGTCCAGGGTGGCCGCAGACTTGAGCCGCTCGATGTCCCGCGTGATCACGCGTCGCAGCGACAGCAGTCCGGGGCGGTCCGCCTGGGCGAGACGCTTGTCCGCGGCCTCGAGGGCGATCAGGGCGGAACGTACGTTTCCGGCGAGCTGCAACTGCTGGTTTGCCGTCACGAGAATCTGCTCGATCTCGGCGAGCACCCACTCATCCCGATTGCGCGCGAGTTCCTGGTACAGGCTCTCCAGCGCGATGCGCTGGTTCTGGCTCTCGATCAGCTTGGCTTCCATCAGGCCGAGGCGGCTCTCGACATCGCGGACCGAATTGCGCACCTGGTCGGCGATGAGCCGGACTTCCTTGCTGGAAGCCTCGGTCTCGGCGAGCTTTCGGGCGACCTCGGTCTGGAGTCGTGTCGCATCACGCTGGGACGTGGTCCACTGCCAAGCGGCCAGCGCGAGTGCGAGGATCGCGATGACGGAGGTGGTGTTGAGACCCTGCGCAACGCGAGTCCACACCGGCGTCTGGGTGAGCGCGGGCGGACCTGCAGGCGCGGATGCGGCGGCGGGCGGCGGCGCCGGCTGCTCGGGCTGGGCAGGCCGGACTGGCTCGTCGCTCATTGCGTGCGACTCATGTCCGAGCGGGCGGGAACGCTCCCCAGACGCGCCAGCAGTGTCTCGACGATCGCGTCGTCACCGGCATCGGCGAGGACGATATCCGTGGCGCCGCACTCGCGAGCCGTCTGGGCGATGCGGGGATGACTCACCACGTGCAGGACCCGGCGGAGCCGCTCCGCGAGATCATCCGAAAGCATGCCGCCGTAGAGATTGCGCAGGCCTTCGCTGCTCGTGCACGTCACGGCGTGGATGGTGCCGTCGAGAATTCTCGACCGCGCGGCGGCGGGGATCGTCGGCGGAAGGGTGCGGCGGTAGCACGACACCACTTCGACCTCGGCACCCCGGTCCCGCAAGGTGTCCTGCAGAAACGTGCGGCCGCCCTCGCCGGAGAAGATCACCACCCGCCGGCGCTGGCCGGAAGACAGCACCGGCAGACGCAGCACCGCTTCGCTGTCCGCCCCGTCGTCGGGGACGATCACCTGGGCCAGGCCGAACTCGCGCAGGGCGCGGGCGGTGCCCGGGCCCACCGCGATCACGGCGAGGTCCGGGGCGAGCGGTCCGCCGGCCAGAAGCACGGGGACGGCATTCGCGACGGCATTTGCGCTGACGAAGATCGCCGCCCCGAACCGGCCGATGCCGATGTCCGCCATGAAGCGTTCGCAGGCGTCGCCGGCCGGCTCGATCGCGATCGTCGGCAGCGATTCGGGCAGGCCGCCTTCGGCTCGGATCCGGCGGCAGAGACCCTCTGCCTGGCGCTCGGGCCGGGTGACGAGAACGCCCACCCCGGAAAGACTGCCGTGGGTCATCGGGCCGCCGGGCTCGTCCGCGTTCACGAGGACACGACCGCGAGGATCTCCGCGGCGCCCTTGGCGAGCAGTTCCCCGGCGACCTTCGCACCGAGGGCTTCCGGCGTCATCGCGTCGACAGCGGTTTCCGCCATGGCGCGTTCCAGTCGCAGACCGTCCGGCGTCGCGACGAACCCGCGCAGCACGGCGCGGCCATCGGCGATCTGGGCGAACCCGCCCAGCGGCACGGTGCAACTGCCGGCGAGCGCGCGACTCATCGCCCGTTCCGCGCGGACGCACCACGCGGTGTCGGCATCGGCAAGCACGGACACGATGCGATGGATATCTTCGCGGTCGCTGCGGCACTCGATGCCGAGCGCGCCCTGGCCGACGGCCGGAAGGCTCTCCTCGGCGGTGAGCGAAGAGCGGATGCGATCGCCCAGCCCGAGTCGCCGCAGCCCGGCGCACGCCAGGATGATCGCGTCGTACTCGCCCTCGTCGAGCTTGCGCAGTCGGGTCTGGACGTTGCCCCGGACGGGCTGCACGTCGAGATCCGGGCGGCGGGCACGGATCTGCGATTCCCGGCGAAGGCTCGCGGTGCCGACACGCGCGCCCGCGGGGAGGGACGCCAGATTGTCGAACCGGTTGGAGACGAAGGCATCGAGCGGATCTTCGCGTTCGCCGATCGCCGCGAGCGTGAAGCCGTCGGGAAGGTTGACCGGCACGTCCTTCATCGAATGGACGGCGAGGTGCGCCCGGCCGTCGTGGAGCGCCTCCTCGAGTTCCTTCACGAAGAGGCCCTTGCCGCCGATCTTGGAAAGGGTGGTGCCGAGCTTCCGATCGCCCTCGGTGGTCATGCCGAGGAGTTCCACCGTGTGATCCGGAAACGCGGCCTGCAGGCGGGCGCGCACATGCTCCGCCTGCCAGAGCGCGAGCGCGCTTTCCCGGGTGGCGATGACGAGTCGACGAGGTGAGGAGGCCACGTTGTCCGAAGGAAAAAAGTGATCGGGGATTCTACCAGTCAGTTCTGCCGCTCAGTCGTATCCCGAGCGCAGGTTGCGCGCGCCGTTCACGGTTTCCGCCGCCCGTGCGCGCAGCCAGGCCGCGAGGGCCTCCCCGCTCATCCGGCTGACCGAGGCGCTGTCGATTCCGCCCGAGAACTGCTCCGCGAGCCACGCGTCCGCCCCGGAGCGACGCCAGAGGAGCACGGCGTTCGTGAAAGTGGCGCCCATGCCGGCGCGGAGTTCTTCCGGTCGGATCTCCGGCGGCCCGAAACGGGCGGTCAGGGATCCGGTCGCGGATTCGAAGCGGCTCTCCGCGAACCAGACGGTCCCGGAAACGACGCGCTCGTCCTTCAGGCGGAGGATCACGGCCACCACCGGGATGCCCTCGAAGGTCAGACCGCCGGCGCGGGGTTCAAACCGGCACTGCGTGTCGTGTCCCGTTGCTTCGCACGTGTATTGCGAAAGCGCCGGCAGTTCCGCCGAGGTGGTGCCAGGGGCCGGGAGTTCCAGTGGCGCGGCGGAGGCGACGAACGGCAGGGCCGCCAGGACGGCGAGTCCGATGCGAGGCCTCACGCTGTGCCCTTGAAGAACTCCCGGACGACGTGCGACTGCCGGCGCGATACCGGCAGCCGCTCGGGAATGTCCCGGAGCACGGCGACCCAGTGGGTCTCCGCGGTCTCGTCGCCACCTTTCTCGAAACCGGTCAGGTGCGCCAGCGCGACGAGACTGTTGCGGTGCACCCGCACGAACGTGCCGGCGAACTCCTGCTCGAGCTTCGAGAGCGATTCCTCGATGAGGTACTCGCGCTCGCCGGTGCGGATCGTCACGTACTTCAGCTCTGCGCGCAGGAAGCGGATGTCCCGCACCGGCACCAGCACGACCCGGCCGCGTTCGTGAACGGCGAGATGGGTCCTGGGGCCGCGAGCTGCGGCATCGATGGCCTCGCGTTTCGGCGCCAGGGTTTCCTGGACGCGCTTCAGGCAGTCGCGGAGCCGCGAGACGCGGATCGGCTTCAGCAGGTAGTCGAGCGCGTGGAGGTCGAAGGCCTGGATCGCGTAAGTGTCGTAGGCGGTCGTGAAGACCACCCGGGGCGGCGCTTCGAGCCGCTGCAGATGGCGCGCGGTCTCGAGACCATCCATGCCGGGCATGCGGATGTCCAGGAACACGAGGTCCGCAGGCGTCTCCTGCAGTCTCGCCAGCAGTTCGTGACCGTTTGCGGCATCGCCCACGATGTCGATGGTGATCGTGTCCGCGCAGTCGTCCAGCAGTTCACGCATGCGATTGCGCGCGGGCGCTTCGTCGTCGGCGATGATGGCGCGCAGGCGGGCAGGCGTGTTCATCGGGATGCCGACGCCGGGTCGGACTTGTAGGGGATGCGAATCCGGACCTGGTACTGGCCTTCGAGCACCTGGGTCTCCAGGCGCCCCTCTTCATCGAAGTGCAGCGCGAGGCGCTCGCGGATATTCGCCACGGCCATGCGATTGCCGCCCTGATGGCCGCCTCCCGGATGCACGGGGTTCTTCAGGGCGATGTGGACTTCGCCGCGTGTGCGGAAGATGTTGATCACGATGGTACCGGGCTCCGGCGAGGGTTCGATGCCGTGATAGACGGCATTTTCCAGCAGCGGCTGAAGCACCATCGGCGGGATCAGCGCGTCCTTCGGCATGTTCTCCACGTGCCATTCGACGGTGAGCCGGTCGCCGAGCCGCAGCTGCTCGATGTCGAGGTATTGCCGGCACAGCGCGACTTCGTCCGCGAGCGGCGCGAGTTCCCGGTTGTCCGCCATGAGGACCCGGAACAGATCCGCCATGTCCTCCAGCGCCGTCTCCGCGCGGCGCGGCTGCGTCCGGATCAGAGACAGCACGGCGTTGATGCTGTTGAAGAGGAAGTGCGGGCGGATACGCGCCTGCAGCGCCTGGAGGCGGGCCTCGGTCAGCGCCGGAGACAGGGCGCGGCCCCGGAGGTGGAAATAGAACAGGGCGCTCCCCGAGAAGACGAGAGCGAAAAACACACGTCGGTCCGCGGGCCCGCTGTCCACGGCCACACCGGCCTGCAGGAGCCATCCCGACGCCAGGGCCGACACCACGGAGACCAGCACAACGGCGGCTACGCCGATCGCGAGGCGGGTCCGCGCGAGCGGACGCGACAGGGCGGACAGCAGCGTCAGGGAGAGGATCACGGGCGGCTGCACATGCAGCGACACGATCGAGAACTCCTCGGGGATCCGACGCCAGTCCGGTGTCAGCAGGACGGTCGCCACGAAGGAGGCGGCCACCGCGAGGAGTACGGTCCTCAGCCAGATGCCGATGTTCGTGAAGTCGGGAAGGCGGTCGGCGGGCACGGTGTCGGAGGACCGGTCAGGCCCCGGAAGTGCGGCGCGGGCGTCGGCGGGAAGTGCGCCCGCGGGCGTGCGGGTGCGCGGCCGTGTCAGGCGGAGCGGGGCGGGAAGACGGGGTCGGTCTCACGGGGCGCGGAGCCGTTCTATATACTCGCAGGTCAAGGAAATCGGCCGGGTTCGGCCACTTCGCCACTTCTCAGGCCGGGGCGTCGCTCGCGCGACCCGAACGCCTGAGCCTTCCACGCCAAGATCGAAAAGACGGGCCTTCCGCCCGCAATGACACATGAATTCTGAACATCCCCCTTCCGGTGCGCAACCTGGCGGTGACGCGCCGCAGCCCAAGACCTGGTCCGGCCGGTTCTCCGAGCCGGTCGACGAGCGCGTCAAGCGCTTCACGGCGTCCGTCGAATTCGACAAGCGTCTCGCCCTGTTCGACATCCAGGGCTCGCTCGCGCATGCGGCCATGCTGGCCGCGGTCGGCGTCATCGGCGAGCAGGACCTCGCCGACATCCGGCGTGGCATGGCGCAGATACGGCAGGAGATCGAGAACGGCACGTTCGTCTGGTCCGTGGATCTGGAGGACGTCCATCTCAATATCGAACGCCGTCTCACCGACCTCGTGGGCGACGCCGGCAAGCGGCTGCACACCGGGCGCTCCCGCAATGACCAGGTGGCCACGGACATCCGCCTCTACCTGCGCGACGCCATCGACCGCATCCTCGGCTATCTGCGCGACCTCCGGCGGGTGCTCGCCGAACTGGCGCAGACCCATGCCGATCTCATCATGCCCGGGTTCACCCATCTGCAGGTGGCGCAGCCCATCACCTTCGGCCATCACCTGCTCGCGTACTACGAGATGCTGCGTCGCGATGCCGAACGGTTCGGAGACTGCCGGCGCAGGGTCAACCGGCTGCCGCTCGGGTCCGCCGCGCTGGCCGGCACGAGCTATCCCATCGACCGGGAGCAGGTCGCGGCCGAGCTGGGCTTCGAAGGGCTGAGCGAGAACTCGCTCGATGCGGTTTCGGACCGGGACTTCGCCATCGAATTCCTGTCGGCCGCCGCGCTCACCATGACGCACCTGTCGCGCCTGTCGGAAGAGCTGATCCTCTGGATGAGTCCGCGGTTCGGCTTCATCGATCTGGCGGACCGCTTCTGCACGGGCTCGTCGATCATGCCGCAGAAGAAGAATCCGGATGTGCCTGAACTCGTTCGCGGCAAGACCGGTCGCGTGAACGGCCACCTCGTCGCCCTGCTCACGCTGATGAAGTCGCAGCCGCTCGCCTACAACAAGGACAACCAGGAGGACAAGGAACCGCTGTTCGACACCGTCGACACGTTGTCCGACTCCCTCGTCATCTACGCCGAGATGCTGCGCGGGCTCCGGGTGTTTCCTCAGCGCATGCGGGACGCGGCACTCCAGGGTTTTGCCACGGCCACCGATCTCGCGGACCATCTCGTCAGGCTCGGCACCCCGTTCCGTGAAGCCCACGACGCGGTCGCGCGGGCGGTCCGCTTCGCTGCCGACAAGGGTTGCGACCTCTCCGATCTCACGCTCGAACAGCTGCGGGTCTTCGCACCCGCAGTCGGACCGGACGTGTTCGAAGTGCTCACGCTCGAAGGGTCCGTGGCCGCTCGTGCGCACCGGGGCGGTACCGCGCCCGCGCGCGTCAGGGCAGCCGCCGCGAAGGCCCTCGCAGACCTCGACGGAGAATAGCCATGGCTTCGCTACCCCTGGATCGCCTGTTCCGCATCGATGGCAAGCTTGCCGTGGTGACGGGCGGGAACTCGGGCATCGGCCGGATGATGGCCGTGACGCTCGCGGAAGCCGGCGCGGACGTCGTCCTCATCGCGCGGGATGTCGCCCGACTCGAGCAGACCGCCCGCGATATCGGCCAGTTCGGACGCAAGGCCGTTGTCCTTGCCGCGAACCTCGGCGAGAGCGAAGGCGTTGCCGAAGCGGTCGCCGCCACGCTGGACAAGGCGGGGTCGCCCGACATTCTCGTGAATGCTGCCGCCATCAACGAGCGCCCTCCGATGCAGGTTCTCGACGAAGAGGTGTGGAACCGCACGTTGCGCGTAAATCTCGATGCGCCCTTTCTGCTCGCCCGCGCATTCGCGCCCGAGATGGCCCGCCGCAGGTGGGGACGGATCATCAACATGGCGTCCCTGCAATCCATCCGGTCCTTCAACAACGGTGGAGCCTACGGTGTGTCGAAGGCCGCGATCGCCCAGCTGACGCGCGCGCTCGCCGAGGCGTGGTCGTCCCAGGGGGTCAACTGCAACGCCATCGCGCCTGGCTTCGTCGAGACGCCGATGACGCGCGCCGTGTTCTCCGATCCGGCGCGCGCCGCGGCCATGGCGGCGCGGACCATGATCGGCCGCAACGGTCTTCTGGAAGATGTGCGCGGCCTCACGGCGTTCCTCGCCTCGCCGGCTTCGGACTACATTACGGGGCAGGTTCTGTTCCTCGACGGCGGGTTTTCCGCAAGTTGACAAACGAAGTCACGGTGTTAGATTCCAAAGGCTTTGCCGGCCGTTCGTCGGCATCGCGTTCGATACAGGGGGAAGGAAGATGAAAAGAATCGGTGGCGCCCTCGGCGCGGCGGTGGTGGCTTGCTCGCTTCTTGCCATGGGCATGCCAGCCCAGGCGCAGCAGAAGACGAGCGTCAAGGTGGGGTTCGTCACCTTTCTTTCCGGACCCGCGGCCGGTCCCTTCGGCGTCCCTGCCAAGATGGCTGCAGAGGCCATCGTCGAGTCCCTCAATGCCGGCAAGGGTCCCGCGCCATACCAGATCAAGGGGTTCGGCGGCCTTCCCATCGAACTGGTCATTGCCGACGAGGCGGGTGGCGCCACGAAGCAGGTCGCCGAATTCCGGACACTCGTTCAGCGTCAGGAAGTCGACCTGGTGATCGGCTACATCGGCAGCGGCGACTGTCTCGCCATCGCGCCGGTCGCCGAGGAACTCAAGAAGCTCACGGTGCTCTTCGACTGCGGCACGCCGCGGGTCTTCGAGGAAGCCAGCTACAAGTACGTCTTCCGGACCCGTGCGCACGCCACCATGGATGCCGTCGCGGCGACCATGTACCTGCTGGACAACAGGCCGGCGGTGAAGCGCATCTCCGGCATCAACCAGAACTACGCGTACGGACAGGACTCCTGGAACGACTTCGAGGCCAGCATCAAGGCGATGAAGCCGGGTGTGGAACTCGTGACGTCGCAGATGCCAAAGTTCGGCGCCGGCCAGTATGGTTCCGAGATCTCCGCGCTCCTCGCGTCGAACTCCGATGTCATTCACTCCAGCCTCTGGGGCGGTGACCTGGAGGCGTTCATGCTCCAGGCCCAGCCGCGTGACCTGTTCCGCAAAAGTGTCCTCGTGCTCGTCGCCGGCGAGCCCTATCTGCACCGGCTGCCCGGCAAGATTCCCGATGGCACGATCGTCGGCGCCCGCGGCACGAACGGTGTGTTCGCTCCCGATTCTCCGCACAAGCGCTGGCTGACGGAGATCTACAAGGCCAAGGCCGGGGTCGACCCCAACTATCCGGCATTCAGCGTTGCCCAGGCCTTCCTCGGCGTGAAGGCGGCCTGGGAAAAGGCGGCTGCAAAGAAGATCGGCTCCGCGATTCCCATGGGTGCGGCCAAGAACGTGAAGGAAGAGATGGAGAAGGCCTACGCGCCCCCCACGCAGGACGAACTCATTGCTTCGTTCGAGAACAGTACGTTCGACAGCCCGTCCGGCAAGGTGAAGATGGGGCTCGGCAAGGGGCATCAGGCCGTCATGGGGACCGCCTACGGTACGACCCGGTTCGAGAACGGCGTCGTCAAGGTCGGGAACATCAAGTACTACGACGCGGATCGCGTGACGCCTCCCGAGGGCATCTCGTCGCTCGACTGGATCAAGTCCGGTTTCCGCAAGACGAAGTAGAGGGCTGTTTCGTGCTTGATTCGATCGGCGGCATCGGCCGCAGGGCCGGTGCCGTGCCTGCTGCATGGGGGCGCGTGTCGTGAGTCAGTTCATCGCCGTGCTCGTCGATGGCGTCGTCTACGCCTCGTGGCTCTTCATCATTGCCGTGGGTCTCACGCTGATCTACGGCGTGATGAAGATCCTGAACATCGCCCACGGGAGCCTGTACGCCCTCGGCGCCTTTTCCGCCGTCTCCCTTTCCGCAGCCTGGTTCTCGCACGGGTATGCGGCGATGGGGAGCTTCGCGATGCTGGCGCTTGCTGCCGTGCTCGTCGGCCTCGTGTTCGGGCCGCTGATCGAGAGGGGCCTGCTGCAGTTCCTCTACGGGAAGGACGAGGTGGTGCTGGTACTCGTCACCTACGCCCTGTTCCTGATCCTCGAGGACTTCATCAAGCTCGTCTGGGGGGTCGACCCGCTCTTCGTCCAGGGCCCCAACGGCGAGACGCCCTACGGACTCCTCGGCAACTTCGAGGTGGCGGGGCTCACGTATCCCAACTACAACCTGCTGCTTCTGGGGGTGGCCGTCCTGACGGGCCTCGTGCTCACCTGGTCGCTCAACAGCACGCGATCCGGCAAGCTGCTGCTGGCGGTCATTCACGATCGTGAGGTGAGCGCGGCACTGGGGATCAACGTGAGCCGGACATACTTCGTGACATTCACCATCGGGGCGTTTCTCGCTGCCGTCGGCGGCGCGCTGACGGCCCCCACCGTGTCGGTGGTCACGGGCATGGGGGCCGAGGTGATCGTCATGGCCTTCGCCGTCGTCGTGATCGGTGGCCTCGGCAGTCTCCCGGGGGCGGCCCTCGGCGCGCTGATCGTCGGCATGGTCCGCGCGGCTGCCGTCCACTACGCGCCGGAGGTGGAACTGTTCAGCATCTACTTCGTGATGGCGGCGGTGCTCATCGCCCGTCCGAAGGGTCTGTTCAGCGGCGCGGAGGTGCGCAAGATATGAAACTCGATCGCACCGGTCTGTCCCTCATCGTGGTGGTGGTGCTGCTGCTCGTGTCCGGCCCCTTCCTGCCCAGCTGGATGGTGTCGCTGCTCAACGTGTCCATGTGCTATGGCATCGTCGTGCTCGGCATGATGCTGCTGATGCGCACGGGTCTCGTCTCGTTCGGGCACGGGCTTTACTACTGTCTGGGTGCGTACGCCGCGGGCCTCATCGATCAGGTCTGGAAGATGCCCGACATGCTGCTGATGGTCGCCGGTTCGATCGTCGCCACCGCAGTCGTCTCGGCCGTGCTGGGGCTCCTCCTGGCCAAGTACCGGGAGATCTTCTTCGCGATGCTGTCGCTCGCGTTCTCCATGATTCTCTACGGCCTCCTGGTGAAGTCCGCGTCCCTCGGGTCCACGGACGGCTTCAACGTGGCTGCGAAGACGGTCGGAGGCGTCGCCGTGGAGGGGGATGCGTTGCGGGTGACGGTCTTCAGCGTCACCGCGGTCATCCTGGGGATAGCCGCCTTCCTGCTGCACGGCTATCTGGCATCCCACCGGGGGCGCCTCGCCGGCGCGATCCGCGACAACGAACTGCGTGTCGAGTACATGGGGGCATCCGTCTATGCGACGGTGCACTTCAACTACATGGTGTCGGCCGTGCTCGCCGGCATCGGTGGCGCGCTGATGGCCGTCAACATCGGCCACATCGATCCCGAGATGACCTACTGGCCCCAGTCCGGCGAGTTCGTGTTCATCGCGATCCTGTCCGGCACGGGCAGCGTATTTGCGCCGCTCGGCGGCGCCCTCGTGTTCGAATCGGTCCGCAGCTTTGCCTACGAGTACTCGCCCAACACCTGGCAGATGGTGCTCGGCGTCACGATGCTGGTGGTGATGATCTTCCTGCCGGGCGGCCTGTGGTCGCTGTTCACGCGCGGCAAGGCGAAGGAGGCCGCGTCGTGAGCGTCGTTCTCGATGCGAAGGGGCTCAACAAGAGCTTCGGCGCCGTCACTGCTGCGGCGGACATCAACGTGGCCATCACCCAGGATTCCATCGTCGGGCTGATCGGCTCGAACGGTGCCGGGAAGACGACCTTCATCAACATGGTCACCGGCTACCTCAAGCCGACTTCCGGCACCATCAGTTTCGATGGCCGCGACATCACCACGCTGAACCCCCGGCAGATCACCCGCCTGGGCATCTGCCGGTCGTTCCAGATCCCTCAGCTCTTCAACACACTCTCGGTATACGAGAACCTGCTGATCGGCGTCGGTATCGTGGTGCAGGCAGGCGGCCGCTGGGGCGGAGGAAAGGGGCAGGGCTATGACGACCCGGGCAAGGCGGTGGATGCCATGCTCGACCAGTTCCATCTTGGCGCCTACCGGAACCGCCCTGCGGGGCTGCTGCCCGAAGGTACGCGCAAGCTGCTGGATATCGCGATGGCCATGGTCGTCCGGCCGCGCATCCTGCTGCTCGACGAGCCGACGAGCGGCGTGTCCGCCGACGAGAAGTTCAGCCTGATGGACATGGTCATGGCGGCAGTGCAGGAGCACAAGGTGACGGTGCTGTTCGTGGAGCACGACATGGACGTGGTGTCGCGCTACACCGACCGCGTGCTCGCGTTCTACGAGGGCCGGATCATCGCGGACGGCAAACCCGCGGCGGTGCTGGACGACGTGGAGGTGCGCAAGTTCGTGATCGGCGGACACGCGGCGCCGGCGGTCGGAGGTGGTCATGCTTGAGATCGAACGGCTCGACGTCTCGATCGGTTCCGTCGGCATCCTGCGTGGCGTCGACATGGTGGTCGGCGAACGGCAGTTCGTCGGCCTGATCGGCCGCAACGGCGCCGGCAAGACGACGCTGATGCGGGCCATCATGGGGATTCTTCCGGCGAAGGCCGGAACCATGCGATACGAGGGCAAGTCCATGGATCGCATGGCCACGCATCTCCGCGCGCGTGCCGGCATCGGGTACATGCCGGAGGACCGGCGGCTGATCCCGACGCTCACTGTGGAGGAGAACGTCCTCGTCCCGGCCTGGGCGGCGAGCCGCACGGATGTCGAGGCGCGACTGAAGCGTGTGTACCAGATGATTCCCGAAGTCGAGACCTTCCGGGCGCGCAAGGCTCTGCAGCTGTCCGGGGGCCAGCAGAAGCTCGTGGCACTCGCGCGGGCGCTCATGTCAGGAACCCGGCTGCTCCTGCTCGACGAGCCGTTCGAAGGGGTCGCGCCCGTGCTGGCCCGCCGTCTGGCGGAAGTCATCTCGGCGTTGAAAAGCGAAGGCCTCTCGATCATTCTCACCGAGTCGGATCTGTCCCATTCGAAGGAGATGCTCGACCGTGTCTACGTCATCGATCGGGGAGTGGTCGCAGCCGGCTAGCCCGGTGCCGACACTCCGCTTCTCCACGCGCTCCTGCCCCACCCGGTGCCAAGTCCCGGCGGGTCTCTGAGCGGCGAGGTCGGCATGTCCGGCTCGCCGGCGTAGCGCGCAGCTTCCATGGCGCTGCAACCTCTCGACAAGGCAGCCTACGTCCAGCCGCAGGGGCGCCTGGGTTCGCTTCTCGCCGGCGCCGCGGTGCTCACCGGTCTCGCCGTCGGTCTGTTCGGTCTCCACGAGTGGCATTCCGTCTCGGACAGTCTGTCCGGGTCCGCGGCCGATCTCGCCCGGGTCGGGGCGCGCTCCACCTCCCTCTTCTACCGGCGGTTCGAAGGCGCGCTCGTCAACGTCGCCAGTGAATTGAGCAGTTCCGGTCCCTCGCTCGATCCCGGCCATGCCAGAGTGGTGATCGGGCGCACCATTTCCTCCGTCACCGGACTCGACCGGATCGTGCTCCTCGACGAGGAAGGGCGAATCTTCGCGGATTCCTCCTCGACACTGCCGGCGCCCCGCGCGCCCATGGTGCCGCACGCGTCCCCGCCGCGGACGAACCGCATCGAAGTCGACCGCCCGACGATCGACCGCGGCACCGCAAGATGGATCGTGCCGATGCGCCTCCAGGTCCCCGGCAAGGCGCAGGGGCATGACTGGGCACTCGTGGCCACCACGTCGATCGAGAGTCCGTGGCAGCTCGTGGGCGAGATGCCGCTGCCGCCCGGCTGGGTGATGGCCCTGCAGCGCGATGACGGGTATCTCCAGGGACGATGGCCGGCGCCGACCAGCAGCGTTCTCTACGATCGTCCCATCGAAGGGCCGGTCGGCGCGCTCCTGCGCGATCAGCCGGGTCAGACTGCCGGGTCCGTGGCGGGATCGAGTCCGACGACAGGCGAGCCGAGGCGCTACGCATTCCAGCGCGTGGCGGACTATCCGCTCACCCTGTTCGTGTCGTTTCCGGACGATGCGATATTCGACGCCTGGCTGGAACGGGTGCGACTGCCCTTCTCGCTGTTCGCGCTGGTGGCGCTCGGGAGTCTGTGGGTCTACCGGCGTCTCGCAAGCCAGCAGGCCCGGCACACGGCCGATCTCGCACGGCGCCGTGAGCGGCTGGAGATTCTCCATGCGATGACGACGGATTCCATCGCGGGCCTGACGGCGGACGCGCTAGTGCGGCGCACCTTGGAACGCCTGCACCTCGTGTTTCCCGGGGCGCATCTCGTCTTCTCCGCAATCGGCCCCGACGGCATCGCGACGCTGGCCGATCGCGTGGCTCCGGCTGTGCCGGGCGCCGATCTGCCGGCGCGTTTCACCGGCGCCGGCGAGACGCGCCAGGCACTGACGGCACGTCAGGGCGAACCCGTGTTCCACGACCCGGATGGTCGCGAGACCGCCCTGCCGGCGCAGGATTCCGCCATCCGGGCCGGCGCTTCCCTCGACGTCACGCTGTCGGATGCGCAGGAATCCGCTGGCGTGCTGAGCGTCGTCGCGGCCGCGCCGCTGCACTGGGACGAACACCACGTCGAGCTTCTGCGTGCCGTGGCGGCACAGCTGTCGCTGGTGTTGCGGCATGCCGCCGCCGACCGTCTTCGCGCGGAGGCCGAACGGCAGCTCCGGTCGCGGGAAGCGTTGTTCAGCGCGGTGTTCAACAGTTCACGCGATGCCCTGTTTCTCGGCAACATCGCCGATGGTCGCGTGTTCGACTGCAACCCGCGCGCGGTGGCGTTGTTCCAGGCCCCGTCGCGCGACTACATCCTTGGGCGCCCCGGGCACGCGCTGCTGCGGCATCCGCTGTCGCGCGCCGAACTCGCCGAGCGGCTGGACCGTCTCGACCGTGGCGAGACGGTGCAGGAGGATCTCGAATTCCGCACCCGCCAGGGACGGCGCTTCTGGGCGGAGATGCTGGCCACGCGGCTGGATCTCGCCGGGACGCGCGCCTATGTCGTGCGGGTGGCGGACATCACGGAGCGCAAGGCTGCCGAAGACCGCATCCGCTACCTTGCCCAGCATGATGACCTCACGGGGCTTCCGAACCGCGCGTTCCTCCATCAGGCGCTCACGGCCGCCATCGAACGGGCACGCCGTCACGACCGCCGGCTCGCATTGCTGTTCATGGACCTCGACCGGTTCAAGCTCATCAACGATTCCTTTGGCCATGCCGTCGGCGACGAAGTCCTGCAGGTCACAGCCCAGCGGCTTCGCACCAGCCTGCGCGCGGCCGACACGATCGCGCGGCTCGGCGGCGACGAGTTCGTCGTGCTCGTGGAGGATTTCGCGAACGAAGCCGACCTCGCCGGCATTTCTCAGAAGCTGCTCGGCGCCTGCTCGCAGCCGTTCCATCGTGATGGCCACGAGTTCGCGCTCACGGTGAGCGTCGGCCTGAGCACCTATCCGGACGACGGCAAGGACATCGACACGCTGTTCAAGGCTGCCGACTCCGCCATGTATCGCGCGAAGGAATCCGGCAAGAACACCTACCGCTTCTATTCGCCGCAGTTGAATGCGCACGCCTTCGAGCGGCTGTCGCTGGAGTCGGCGCTCAAGCGCGCGGCCTCGCGCGGGGAACTGCGGCTCTATTACCAGCCCAAGCTGGAGATCTCCACCGGGACCGTGACGGGCGCGGAAGCGCTGGTGCGGTGGGAGCATCCGGAGCGAGGGCTGCTCCAGCCCGCGCAGTTCGTGCCGCTCGCCGAGGAATCCGGACTCATCGACGAGATCGGCGCCTGGGTGCTGGGCGAGGCCTGCCGGCAGGGCCGTGCGTGGCGGGCGCAGGGGCTGGATGACCTCGTCATCGCCGTCAACCTCTCCGCGCGCCAGTTCCTCAAGGGTGATGTGCTGGGGCAGGTGACTCGCGCCCTGGCCGAGGCCGACCTCGATCCCGAGCATCTCGAGCTCGAACTGACCGAGAGCACGGTGATGTCGAATCCCGAGGTGGCGGCCACCATGCTGATGGACCTGACCCGTCTCGGCGTGGGAATCGCCATCGACGATTTCGGGACGGGATACTCCTCGCTCGCGCAGCTCAAGCGCTTTCCGGTGGCCACGCTCAAGATCGACCGCTCGTTCATCCAGGACCTGCCCGACGATCCGGAGGCCTCGGCCATCACCCAGGCCGTGCTCGCCCTGGCCCGCAGCCTGCGGCTTCGCGTCGTGGCCGAGGGCGTGGAGTTTCCGCGGCAGCTGGTGTTCCTCGCGGCGCACGGATGCGACTTCGCGCAGGGGTTCTGTGTGGCAAGACCGATGCCGGCCGCCGAGTTCGAGCAGTTCGCGAGGGCGGCCTCCCGCAACGGAGTCTGATTGCGCCGTGCTTCGTCACCGCATGGGGAATCGCGGATTCCCCGTGTAAACTCAGAGGTCTTTGCGATGTCAATCCGCAGTACGGATCCCGCCCCCTCCAAGCCCAGGACGCCATGACCGACGATCTCGACTCCCCCGGTTTCGCCACCCGCGCCATTCACGCCGGCCAGGCGCCCGATCCGGCCACCGGCGCCGTGATGCCGCCGATCTACGCCACCTCGACGTTCAAGCAGTCGTCTCCCGGCGTGCATACCGGCTTCGAATACGCGAGGAGCCAGAACCCCACCCGGATGGCGTTCGAGCGGTGCGTGGCCGACCTCGAGTCCGGGGAATCCGCATGGGCGTTCGCCTCGGGACTCGCGGCGATGAGCACGGTGCTCGAGCTGCTGGACGCCGGCAGCCACCTCGTGGCCGTCGACGACATGTATGGCGGCAGCTGGCGTCTGTTCGAGCGCATCCGCGGGCGTTCCATGGGGCTGAAAGTGAGCTACTGCGACCCCAACCGCCCCGAGGAACTGGAGCGTGCCCTGCGTCCCGAGACCCGCATGATCTGGGTGGAGACGCCGTCCAACCCGCTGCTCAAGGTCACGGATCTCGCGGCCATCGCGAAGATCGCCAGACCGCGCGGCATCCTGACGGTCTGCGACAACACGTTTGCATCGCCCTACGTGCAGCGGCCGCTGGAGAGCGGCTTCGACATCGTCCTGCACTCGGTCACCAAGTACATCAACGGTCACTCGGACGTGGTCGGCGGTATCGTGGTCACGGGCCGCAATCCCGAACTGCAGGAGCGGCTGTCGTTCATGCAGAACGCCATCGGTTCCATCATGGATCCGTTCAGCAGCTTCCTGGCGCTTCGCGGGCTGAAGACACTGCCGCTGCGCATGGAGAAGCATTGCGCGAACGCGATGGAACTCGCGCACTGGCTGGACGCTCACCCGAAGACGCTGCAGGTTCTCTATCCCGGCCTGCCCAAGCATCCCCAGCATGCTCTTGCGGGACGGCAGATGCATGGGTACGGCGGCATGGTGTCCGTGTTCCTTCGCGGAGACCTCGACGGCACCCGCCGATTCCTGGAGAAGTGCGAACTCTTCACTCTCGCGGAGTCCCTGGGCGGCGTCGAGAGCCTGGTGGGGCATCCCGTCCTCATGAGCCATGCGTCCCTTCCCGCGGAGCGCCGTGCGTCGCTCGGCATCACCGACAACCTGATCCGCCTGTCCGTCGGGATCGAGGATGTCGCCGATTTGCGGCGAGACCTCGAACTCGCGCTGGCCGTTCTCTGAGGTTGCCGCGATGCCGTTCGCGCTGTTCCGGCCCCGGGTCGTCTTCCTCGTGGTGTTCCTGGCTTGCGCCGGTCTCATGGGCGGCGGCCTGTTTCTCCAGTACGCCCGCGGCCTCGAGCCCTGCCCGATGTGCATCCTGCAGCGATACGCGTTCATCAGTGCCGGCGTGCTGGCGCTGATTGCTGCGCTGCACAACCCGGGGCGGCGGGGTGTGGGCGTCTACGCATCGCTCATGGCGGTTGCGGCGCTGCTGGGCGGCGGCGTGGCAGCCCGGCAGACCTGGCTCCAGCACAACCCTCCTGCCATCGCGGACTGCGGGCCGGGGCTCGAATACATGGTCGAGTCCTTCCCTCTTTCCCAGGCCTTGCCCATGATCTTCCGCGGGTCCGGTGACTGCTCCGAGATCCAGTGGACCTGGCTGGGTCTTTCCATCGCCGAGTGGGCTCTGGTCGCGTTCGTCGCGATTGTCGTGGCGGCCGTTCTCGCCTGGCGATTTGCGGCCCGGCGCCCCACTTCGGTGTTTGCGGACTGACCTTCCAACCGGCTTCCTGGAGGGGGTCGGTTTCCCCATCCCTCCTCAATCCTTTCCGATCCGGACCGTAAACGAAGGTGATGAGCCCGATCTCACCCACCCCAGGCACCCCCCGCGAGACGACCCGTCCGATCGGCCATGCGTTCGGCCTGCTGGCGGCCGCCCTGCTGATCCTGTCCGCGTTCTACACCGTCTATGCCTGGCATGCGGTCCAGCGCGAACAGAGCGCTGCCTTGCGCAGCCTGTCGAGCCTCACCGCCCGATCCGCCAACCTGTCCTTGCGTGACTACGAGGGCTTCCTGCCGCTGCTCGCCATGAAGGTTCGCGAGGCTGGCGGGCCGGAACGCCCCGAGCAGGTGCAGGCGGTCCTCGATGCGTTCGTCAGTGCAAAGCCCGGGACGGTGGCGCTGCAGTTGCTCGATGCAAGGGGCAAGGTCGTCGCGTCCGCAATGCCGGCCGGCAGTCAGTCGCGCCCGGCGATCGAGGCGACCGAGGCCAATCTCAGGCAGGGGGGCGTGCGCATCGGCAAGCCCGTGAGGGATCCTGTGACTTCGGCGTGGTATCTGCCGCTCCAGATGCGCTACCCCGCTTCGGGAGCCGATGAAACGGTGCACGTTCTCGTCGCTCTCGTGGATACGGCGAGGCAGCAGTCTGCGTTGTCGGGCTCCGGCCTTTCGGGAGGGGCGGTGGCAGGGCTGCTCACCGACAGCGGTGTGCTGCTCGGGGCCGCAGCAGGCGCCGATGTTGCCCAGTCGGCCACCCGGCAGACGGCGCGCGAAATCCTGACCCGGCACCTGGCTGCTCAGGGTTACCCTCAAAGCGGTGAATTGCTGCCTGCGAACCATTTCGAGTTCGACGGCTACGACCTCGCCTTCCAGCGACTGGCGCACTTTCCGGTGACGGCTTTCGTGGCTGTTCCTCGCTCTGCCGCGTGGGCGACCTGGGTGTCGAGGGTTCAGGTGCCGCTCGGCCTCTTCGGCCTGTCGCTGGCCGGTCTCGTGTTTGCGGCGGCATGGACGCATCGGCAGCATCGCACGCGGGAGGCCGAGCGCGATGCCGCCGAGTCGCTCCTCGAACAGCAGCAGACGCGGCTGGCCAGACAGGCCGCCCTGCTGGACCGGACAGAGCGGGCAGCCCATGTGGGCGGCTGGGAACTGGATCTCGCCTCGGGCGTCATCTACTGGACGGATGAGGCTTTCCGCATCCATCGCACCGAGAAGGGGCAGTTCACCCCGACGCTGGACTCCGTGTCCGACCTGTACACGCGGGAGAGCCGCGAACTCTACCGGGCTGCGGTCGAGAAGTCGTTCCGCGCCGTGCACGCCTGGGATATCGAGGTCGAACTTGCCTCCGGCGACGGACCGGGCGCGTGGGTCAGGGTGACCGGAGCGTCCGAGCCCGGCCCGGCGGGTCTGCCAGCCAAGGTCTTCGGTTCGGTCCAGGATGTCACTGACCGGCATCGGGCTGACGAGCGCATCCGGCGCCTCGCGCACTACGACGATCTGACTGGCCTCGCCAACCGCACGCTCTTTACGCATCACCTCACGCACGCCCTGGCGCGCGCGGAGCGGTACTCCAAACATCTCGCCGTCCTGTTCATCGATCTCGACCGCTTCAAGATCATCAACGACACGCTGGGCCATGACACCGGGGACATCGTGCTCAAGGCCATCGCGCGGCGCCTGTCGGAAAGCATGCGTGCCGCCGATCTGGTTGCCCGTCTGGGCGGGGACGAGTTCGTGGTGGTCGCGGAGGAACTGGAGAATTCGGAGGCCGTGGCTGAGGTGGCGGCGAAGCTGCTGGCCGTCATCGATCAGCCGGTCCTGTATCAGGGTCAGGAACTCGCGCTGACGGCGAGCATCGGCATTGCCGTGTCGCCCGAGGACGGGCGCGATCTGCAGACGCTCCTGAAGCACGCGGACATCGCGATGTATCGCGCCAAGGAGCAGGGCAAGAATCGCCATGCGTTCTACTCCTCGGGCATCAACACCTCGAACGTCGACCGCCTGTCGCTCGAGTCACGCCTCAAGAAAGCAGTGCTCGAACAGAACCAGTTCGTGCTGCACTACCAGCCGAAGGTGAGCATCCAGGACGGCCGCATCACCGGGGCCGAGGCGCTCGTGAGGTGGATGAGTCCGGATCGCGGACTGGTGCCACCGAACGAATTCATTCCGCTCGCCGAGGAGACGGGTCTCATCTCCGCCATCGGCGAATGGGTCTTCGAAACCGCCTGTCATCAGGCGGCCGCCTGGGCGCGCAAGGGATTGCCGCCGATCCGCATCGCCGTCAACCTGTCGGCACGGCAGTTCTACGGTCAGGGATTCGTCGACGGTGTGCGGCAGGTGCTGGAGTCGA
>CAZEDA010000020.1:0-14755 GCA_964510915.1 uncultured Rhodocyclaceae bacterium
GCATCGAGCCCGATGATCGCTTCGCAGATCTCGGTGTTGACGTTCTCGACGGCCTTCAGCACCCCCTTGCCACCGAAGCGCGAGGCATCGCCGTCGCGCAGTTCGATGGCTTCGCGCGTGCCGGTGGAAGCGCCGGAGGGCACGGCGGCACGGCCGCTCACGCCGGATTCCAGCAGCACGTCGGCTTCCACGGTCGGATTGCCACGGGAATCCAGAATCTCGCGGGCGATCACATCGACTATCGAACTCATCGTCTTCTTTCTCGTTGGCTAGGGATGGGTGATCCAGTCTTCGGCGAACCCGCGCTGCTTCACGAGCACGTCGAGTTCCTTCAGCGTGGACAGCAGCCCCTCCATGTACTGGAGCGGCCAGGCATTGGGGCCGTCGGACAGCGCCTTTGCCGGATCGGGATGCGTCTCCATGAAGATGCCCGAGATACCCGCGGCCACGGCGGAGCGCGCGAGCACCGGCACGAACTCCCGCTGCCCCCCGCTGGCACTGCCCTGCCCGCCCGGCAACTGCACGGAGTGCGTGGCATCGAACACGACAGGGCAACCGGTGTCACGCATCACCATCAGGCTGCGCATGTCGGAGACCAGATTGTTGTAGCCGAAGCTGAAGCCGCGCTCGCAGACCAGCACGTTGTCCTGCCCGCTGGCTTCCTTCGCCTTCACGACGACATTGCGCATTTCCCACGGCGACAGGAACTGGCCCTTCTTGATGTTCACCGGCTTGCCGGCCGAGGCCACCGCTCGGATGAAGTCCGTCTGCCGGCACAGGAACGCCGGGGTCTGCAGCACGTCGACCACAGCGGCAACGCGGGACACTTCCGCCTCGGTGTGGACGTCGGTCAGCACGGGAACGCCGATGGTCCGCCGCACATCGGCCAGGATGTCGAGCCCTTCGTCGAGACCCGGACCGCGAAAGGAACCACCCGAACTCCGGTTGGCCTTGTCGTAGGACGCCTTGAACACGAACGGCACGGAAAGCTTGCCGCAGAGTTCCTTCAGCGATCCGGCGATGTCCATCACCAGTTGTCGTGACTCGACCACGCAGGGCCCCGCGATCAGGAACAGCGGGGACCCGAGTCCGACTGGAAAGCCGCCGATCTGCATGTCAGCCGGCGGAGCGCAACGCGACAGGCGGTTCGGTGCTCGCCACACCGGCCTTGTCGGCTTTGTGACGGATCGCCGCCTCGATGTAGGCCTTGAACAGCGGATGGCCCGCTCGCGGCGTGGACGTGAATTCCGGGTGGAACTGGCAGCCCACGAACCACGGATGGTCCGGGAGCTCGATCATTTCGGTCAGGCGTTCCGCGCCGGCAGACCAGGCGCTCACGACCAGCCCGGCGGCCTGCAGCCGCGCGAGGAACGTGTTGTTGACTTCGTACCGGTGACGGTGCCGCTCGGCGATCCGGTCGCTGCCGTAAACCTTCCGGGCGAGCGAGTCGGATTCCAGCAGGGCCTCCTGGCTGCCGAGGCGCATGGTCCCGCCGAGATCGGAATTCTCGGAACGGACCTCCACGGTGCCGGCGCGATCGACCCATTCGTCGATCAGGGCGACCACCGGGAACGGCGCGTTGGGCTCGAACTCCGTGCTGTGGGCGCCGGGCATGCCCGAGACGTCGCGGGCGAACTCGATGACGGCGAGCTGCATGCCGAGACAGATGCCGAGGTAAGGCACGCGGTTCTCGCGGGCGAAGCGGATCGCCTTGATCTTGCCTTCCACGCCGCGCTTGCCGAAACCGCCCGGCACCAGGATGGCATCCATGCCTTCGAGCGCGGCCGTCCCGTGGGCTTCGATCTTCTCGGAATCGATGTAGTGGATGTTGATCTTGGCGCTGGTGTGGATGCCCGCGTGGGTAAGGGCCTCGGACAGCGACTTGTAGGATTCCGTGAGGTCCACGTACTTGCCTACGAGAGCAATATCCACCTCGTCGTGCGGATGCTGAAGCTGGTAGACCAGACGGTCCCACTCCGCCAGGTTGGCGGGCGGCGCGGTCAGCTCGAGCTTGCGGCAGACGATCTCGTCCAGCCCCTGAGCGTGCAGGATGCCGGGAATCTTGTAGATGCAGTCCACGTCGATGGCGCTGATGACCGCCTTTTCCTCGACGTTGGTGAAGAGCGCGATCTTGCGGCGCTCGTCCTCCGGCAGCTGGCGATCGGCCCGGCAGAGAACGATGTCCGGCTGGATGCCGATCTCGCGCAGTTCCTTGACCGAGTGCTGGGTGGGCTTCGTCTTGATCTCGCCGGCCGAGGCGATATAGGGCACCAGCGTGAGGTGGATGAAGCAGGTGTTGTTGCGTCCCTGCTGCAGACTCATCTGCCGGATGGCCTCGAGGAACGGCAGCGACTCGATGTCGCCCACCGTGCCGCCGATCTCGACGATGGCGACATCGGCGTCGCCGGCGCCGAGACGGATGTGGTGCTTGATCTCGTCGGTGATGTGCGGGATCACCTGGACCGTGCCGCCGAGGTAATCCCCGCGCCGTTCCTTCTTGATCACGCTCTCGTAGATCTGGCCGGTCGTGAAGTTGTTGCGCTTGCCCATGCGGGCGCGCACGAAGCGTTCGTAGTGGCCCAGGTCCAGGTCCGTTTCCGCGCCATCGTCGGTGACGAAGACCTCCCCGTGCTGGAACGGGCTCATGGTGCCCGGATCGACGTTGATGTACGGATCGAGCTTGAGGAGGGTGACCCGTATGCCGCGCGATTCGAGAATGGCGGCAAGGGATGCGGCGGCGATACCTTTGCCCAGGGAGGAGACCACACCACCTGTGACAAAGATGTACTGGGTCATGCGAAGCTCACTGTGATGGCAGCCCCGATGATAATCCAAAAGGGGGGGCGGCCGAAACCTCCGCGGCCCCCTTGGCGCGCGGCTTTCAGGCGGGAACCGTGTCGGAACGCTTCGGCGCGTTCGCGAGGAACAGCCAGGTGTCGACCACCGTGTCGGGATTGAGCGAGATGGTGTCGATCCCCTGCTCCACCAGCCATTGGGCGAGGTCCGGGTGGTCCGAAGGCCCCTGCCCGCAGATGCCCACGTACTTGCCGTGCTTGCGGCATGCCTGGATCGCCATGCGCAGTAGCATCTTCACCGCGGGATCGCGCTCGTCGAACGAGTCCGCCACGATGCCGGAATCGCGGTCGAGGCCGAGCGTGAGCTGCGTGAGGTCGTTGGAGCCGATGGAGAACCCGTCGAAATGCTGGAGAAACTGCTCGGCCAGCAGCGCGTTCGAGGGAATCTCGCACATCATCACCACCTTCAGCCCGTTCACGCCGCGCTTGAGACCGTTGTCGGCCAGCAGCGACACCACGCGACGGCCCTCCTCCACATTGCGGACGAAGGGCACCATGATCTCGACGTTCGTGAGCCCCATCTCGTCGCGCACCTTGCGCAGCGCGCGGCATTCGAGTTCGAAGCAGTCGCGGAAGCTGGACGAGATGTAGCGGGACGCGCCCCGGAACCCGAGCATGGGGTTCTCTTCCTCGGGCTCGTAGCGCTTGCCTCCCACGAGGCTCGAGTACTCGTTCGACTTGAAGTCGGACAACCGCACGATGACGGGTTTCGGGTAGAACGCGGCGGCCAGGGTTGCGATGCCTTCGGTCAGCTTCTCGACGTAGAAGGAGACCGGGTCGCCGTACGCGGCCGAGTGGGATTCGATGACATTGCGCACGTCCACCGGAATGTCCGGGTAGGCCAGGATCGCCTTGGGGTGCACGCCGATCATCCGGGCGATGATGAACTCCAGGCGGGCGAGCCCGACGCCGGAGTTGGGCAGGCGCGAGAACTCGAAGGCGAGTTCCGGATTGCCCACGTTCATGTAGATCTTGACCGGCGGCTCGGGCAGCGTCTGCACGGAGAGGTCGGTGACTTCCACTTCCAGACGACCGCGGTACACGAAGCCCGTGTCGCCCTCGGTGCAGGACACCGTGACTTCCATGCCGTCCTTGAGGACCTTGGTCGCGTCGTTGCACCCGACGACGGCGGGAATGCCGAGTTCACGCGCGATGATCGCCGCGTGGCAGGTGCGCCCGCCCCGGTTGGTGACGATGGCCGCCGCGCGCTTCATGACGGGTTCCCAGTCCGGGTCGGTCATGTCGGTGACCAGCACGTCCCCGGGCTGCACGCGGTGCATTTCCTCCGGATCGCGGATCAGCCGGACCACGCCGATGCCGGCGCGGTTGCCGATGGCACGGCCGGACACCAGGATCTCGGAACGGGTCTTCAGGCGGAAGGTCTGCTGCGAATCGTGACGGGCGTTGGACTTCACGGTCTCCGGCCGCGCCTGGAGGATGTACAGCCGACCGTCATCGCCGTCCCGGCCCCACTCGATGTCCATCGGGCGGCCGTAGTGGCGCTCGATGATCGTCGCGTAGCGGGCGAGCTCCATGACTTCGTCGTCGGTGATCGCGTAACGGCGACGGTCCGCTTCGGGCACAGGCACGGTGATGACCGATTTGCCGGCCTGCGCCGACTCGCCGAAGATCATCTTGATGGCCTTTGCACCGAGGGCGCGACGCAGCACGGCGGGCTTGCCCAGTTCGAGGCCCTTCTTCCACACGTAGAACTCGTCAGGATTCACGGCCCCCTGCACGACGGTCTCGCCCAGACCGTAGGACGCCGTGATGAACACGACCTGGTCGAAGCCGGATTCCGTGTCGATGGTGAACAGCACGCCGCTCGCCCCCAGATCGCTGCGGACCATGCGCTGGATGCCGCACGACAGCGCGACGTTGCCGTGCTCGAAGCCCTTATGGACCCGGTAGGCGATCGCCCGGTCGTTGTAGAGGGACGCGAAGGTGTGGCGGACGGCATCGACCACGTGGTCGATGCCCCGGATGTTCAGGAAAGTCTCCTGCTGCCCTGCAAAGGAGGCATCGGGCAGGTCTTCGGCCGTGGCCGAAGACCGCACGGCGACGGTGGCGTCGCCCGTTTCGGACAGCTTGCGGTAGTGACTTTCGATCTCGGCGAGCAACCGCGCGGGCAGCGGGGCCTCGGCGATCCAGGTACGGATCTTCTTGCCGACGAGCGCGAGCGTCGCGACGTCGTCCACATCCAGCCCGACCAGGGCTTCCTCGATGCGGGCCGTGAGCCCCGTTTCAGTCAGGAAGTCCCGGAAAGCGTCAGCCGTCGTCGCAAAACCGCCCGGGACGCGAACCCCCACGGACGAAAGCTGGCTGATCATCTCGCCCAGCGAGGCGTTCTTTCCTCCGACCTTCTCCACATCGGTCATGCGCAGATGCTCGAAGGCGATGGCGTAAGGACGGCTGGCGGACATGTAGTGGTTCTCCCTGAGACGATCCGCGAGGCGGATGCAAAAAAAATGCTATGTTACCGGATAGGATTTTGCACCGCAGCATAACCGCTCCACGACACCGACACGACCACGCGCCCGTCATGCCCGATTCCCGCTCGCGAAGAGCCTTCTTCGTCTCCGACCGCACCGGCATCACGGCCGAGATGCTGGGTCACAGCCTGCTGTCGCAGTTCGAGGGCATCCCCTTCAAGGAAGTGACGCTGCCGTTCGTGGACTCTCCGGATCGGGCCCGCGAGGCCGTCCGGCAGATCAACCTCGCCAGAACGGAGGACGAACAGCGGCCGCTGGTCTTCAGCACGCTGGTGGACCCCGAACTGCGCTCCATCATCGCCACCGCCGACGCGCTGTACCTCGACTGCTTCCAGGTCTTCATCCTGCCGATGGAAAAGGAACTGGGCGTGGACCACACCCAGGAGATCGGCCGGGCGCACCGGGTCCGCAATGTCGACGAGTACCACTCGAGAATCGAGGCCGTGAACTTCGTGCTGTCCCACGACGACGGCGTGTCCACCAAGGAACTCGTGCATGCCGACATCGTGCTGGTCGGCGTTTCGCGGTGCGGCAAGACCCCGACCTGCCTGTATCTGGGCCTCCAGTACGGCATCCGGGCCGCCAACTATCCGCTCATCCCCGAGGACTTCCGGGACATGAAGCTCCCCGCACGGCTGCAGAAGTTCCGCCGCAAGCTCTTCGGGCTCACGATCCAGGCAGACCGCCTGGCGCAGATCCGCAACGAACGGCGCCCCAACAGCAACTACGCGCAGATCGACAACTGCCAGTACGAGATCGATCGGGCGGAACTGCTGATGCGCCAGGAAGGCATCCCCTTCCTCGATGCGACGAACAGTTCGATCGAGGAACTCGCCACCACCATCCTTCACCAGGCACGACTGCAGCGGCAGGTGTTCTAGGGAAGGTCCGCAGGCTGTCAGTCGCTCTGGGCGTGTCTGGGCAGGAATCGCGCGATGCTCCCGCCGCATACGCTGCGTGACCGGGCATATTCCTCCGGGGTGTCGATCGCGGCGTGCTGGCGCTTGACATCCTGCAGTGCCGCTTCAGCCCGCGGGATCCAGTAGTCCTTCACTTCCGCTTTCAGCTTGCTTTCGAGTTCGTCGCGCGGCCCGAGGTGGGTGACACCGGCCAGACGCAGGCGGAGATCGCCCTCCAGCTGCATGGCGACTTCCTTGAGGCGACGCACATGCACGTCCACGTGACGCTGCTCGTGAGCATGGATGAAGTCGTAGGCGCAACGGTCCGCCACGAACTCGCGGCCGATGTACACGAGGACGGGTTCGTAACGCAGCGTCATCTCGAGCGACGGCCTCACACAGGCCCGGCCAGTACGACGATCGCTGATGCCCGTGAACCCCCAGCGGGCCTCGACTCGCAGCGTGGGTCGGGTGAGACCCAGCACCCAGCGACGTCCGTCCTCTCCCGCCATTCGGGTGAGTTCCTGGTAGGAGTGCGATTCGTCCAGCTTGGGACGCACCGGCACCGTATGCACGCTCACCTTGCCTTCCGGCACCCGCTGCTCGCATTCACGGGCGAACGAGACAGTGTCGGGCGCCTTCGAGCGCTCCGGGGTCCCGCAGCCTGAGATCACGAGCGCTGCCGCCAGGAACAGCAGGCCGATCCGCCGACAAATCGGCGTCATGCGGCGGACGTCGCGGTGGCCAGCGAATTCCAGACGCAGGTACCCTTCACCGCCTTGTCCAGCTGAGCGAGGTAGTCGCGATGGGCCTGTACCTCCTCGGCATCGGCGGGCTGCAGCACAAGGTCGCGAGCGTCGGTCGTCACGATCTGGGTCCGCGGACCGGACGCTGATTCGGATTCCTCGATCACGAGGCTCTCCTGGCCGCGAGTCATGGCGAGATAGACCTCGCCAAGCAGGCGTGCATCGAGCAGGGCGCCGTGCAGTGTCCGGTGGGAATTGTCGACGGCATAGCGCTCGCACAATGCGTCGAGGCTGTTGCGCTTGCCGGGATGCAGCTGCCGCGCAAGGCGCAGCGTGTCGAGCACGGATGGAACGCTCCGCGCGATGGCCGGCCGCCCCGTCCGGGCGAGTTCCGCGTCGAGGAATGACACGTCGAAGGCCGCGTTGTGAATCACGAGTTCCGCTCCGGCGACGAATTCCAGGAACTCGTCCACGATGTCCGGAAAGCGCGGCTTGTCCCGGAGAAAATCCTCCGTGAGGCCGTGGACCTCGAGGGCGCCGGGATCACTGGCGCGATCCGGATTGAGATAGCGGTGGAACGCCCGGTCCGTGAAACGGCGATTGAAGATCTCCACGCACGCGAGTTCCACCACCCGGTGGCCCAGCTGCGGGTCGAGGCCCGTGGTTTCGGTATCGAGAATGATCTGGCGCATCGTAGTGAATCGTTTCCGGATCGGCGCTTCAGCCCGTGACTGACTGCACGCCGCGATTGGCGAGGCTGTCCGCGCGCTCGTTGCCTTCGTGACCGGCGTGTCCCTTCACCCAGACCCACTCGATCTTGTGAGTGGCGGCGATGGCGTCGAGGCGCGTCCAGAGGTCCTGGTTCTTCACCGGTTTGTTGTCCGCCGTGCGCCAGCCCCGGCGCTTCCAGGACGCGATCCATTCGCTGATGCCCTTCTGGACATATTGCGAGTCGGTATGCACCCGGACCTGCGCCGGGCGGGACAGCGCCGAGAGGCCTTCGATCACGGCGAGGAGTTCCATGCGGTTGTTGGTGGTCAGGCGCTCGCCCCCGAAAAGCTCCTTTTCGGTGTCGCCAGCCCGGAGGAGAACCCCCCACCCGCCAACCCCGGGATTGCCCTTGCACGCACCGTCGGTGTACATGTCGACGACACCAGTCACAGTTCGGGTTCCCCGTCGGAAGGCCGGCTGCTGCGGCACGAAATGTCGCGAACGTGGGAGACGTTCTGAGGTACGGCGGCAAGCGCCTTCTTCCGCGCAACGCTCATTCGCCACTTGGGTGTGATGAGGCGGGCGCCAGGGATGCGCTTGATCGCGTGCAGGAAGTACACCCCGCCCGCGAACGGCCACCAGCGGTCTCCCGCCAGCTCCAGAAAACGCAGCCGGTGCAGCCAGGTCTCCCCGCGGCAGGGCGGCACATAGGCGCCCATCCGGCCCGCCGCGAGTTCGAAACCGAGCAGCGCAAGCCAGTCCTTGATGCGGGGCAGGCTGATGAACTGGCCGCACCAGGGCGGCAGTTGTGCGTCCTTGGGCAGCCAGCGCGCAGCGCCCCAGAGACTCCAGGGATTGAACCCGGAAATGACGATGTGCCCTTCGGGCACGAGGATCCGCTGAACCTCCCGCAATACCTGATGGGGGTTCTGGCTGAACTCGAGGGTGTGGGGCAGGACGACCAGATCGACACTCGCCGTGGCGACCGGCAGCTCGCAGAAGTCGGCCCGCACCGCCGACCCCGGCTCACCGCCGATCGTGGCGCGGTGGGACATGCGGTTCAGGCGGAGGAAGTCGAGATCCGGAAGCCCGAACTGCAGGGCGTGAAACCCGAAGGCATCCACCACTTCGGCATCGAAGAAGGCGAACTCCCGCTGGAGAAGGTACTGGCCGAGCGGGGAGTCGAACCATCCGGAGAGCGACACGGTGGGCGGACTCGGCTCGGGCGGGGCGAAACTGGCGTGCACGGAACAGGCCTCGAAGGAGGACAATGCGGTTGTCAACGGGAACGGCCGGCGGCGGTTGAGTCAGGGAACGAAGCGCCGCGAGATGGGCCGAAGTATAGCCTGCCCCTTCCCACGTCCGAGGTACGGGAGCGATGTTTGCTCCTTTCAGAGAATCCGCCTGTCACCCCGCCACACGGGGGCCCGCGACGAATTCACTCAAGTCCTGCAAGGGCGAACCGTTGTTTCACAGGTTGCTCCCCGGGGCCCTGCAGACCATTGAGGAGATGAAAATTGTTGACGAAAATCAATGACCTTAATAGGATTGTTGAAGCTCTGAAACAAGGCTATCAAATGGTCCGCAATTCCACGAAGTTGCTGGTGGCCGGGGTGGTCATCGGCGTCGTGAATCAGGCATGTGCCGTACATGGCGGCCCCGATCACACCGTTCGCAAGGCCGTCGGCTCTCCCGCCCCGGTGTCATCCGTCGCGACACCGTCCGCGTCCGCCTCGGCTGCTCAGGCGTTCGTTCCTGCCGAGATTCCGCCGGCTGCGGGCGTGGAGCGTCCGCCCGGCCATGCCATGGAACCCGTTGCGGCCCGCATTCCCGCGGATGCCGACCCCACTCTGCCCGCTCGTCATCCTTCGGTTTCCGGACCGGCGCCATGGATAGCAGAGCGGAAGCTCCAGCAGAAGTCTTCTGCAGCGGTTTCCGGCGTGCAGCCGGCGGCACGCGAACTCCCGGTCGTGACGGCCCAGGCGCCGTCGGGTCCGAACGACATCCCCGGCGCCGCGCGCTCGCCCATTTCGGGCGGCGCCCGATCTGCGGCGTACAGGGACTCGGCCGACGCAGCAGCTCCCCCGATTCCGTCTGCCGCGACCGCCCCTCAGCCCGCGACAGCGACTCCCGTCGTGCGAAGTGACCCGGTCGCCGATTCATCCGCCGCCGCCGTGCCGCCAGCCGGATCGGAGGAATTCGCACCGGTCTTCGCCGACGAGTTCTCCGGTGACGGCGCGCAGGACCCAGCCCGGCATGCGAACCTCTGGACGCGCGTACGAGCCGGCTTCCGCATGGATGCGCTCGACTCGCCGCTCGTCTCTCGATACGAGGACTACTACGCCACGCGGCCCGATTACCTCAAGCGCATCATGTCGCGCGGCAAGCGCTACCTCCACTTCATCGTGGAGGAGGTCGAAAAGCGGGGCATGCCGCTGGAGATCGCGCTGCTGCCCATGATCGAGAGCGCGTACAACCCGGCTGCCTACTCCAAGGCCCATGCGGCCGGCATGTGGCAGTTCATTCCGACGACCGGTCGTCACTACGGTCTGCAGCAGAACTGGTGGTACGACGGCCGTCGCGATGTGCTCGCAGCCACGCGTGCGGCGCTCGACTATCTTCAGAAGCTCTACGGCGATTTCGGCGACTGGCATCTCGCTCTGGCTGCGTACAACTGGGGCGAAGGCGCCGTGGCGCGAGCCATTGAGCGCAACCAGCGTGTCGGTCTGCCCTCCGACTACAACAGCCTGCGGATGCCCGCCGAGACCCGCAACTACGTGCCGAAGCTCCTCGCGGTGAAGAACATCGTCGCCGAGCCGGAGAAGTTCGGCCTCGCCCTGGACGACCTCCCGAACGAACCCTACTTCATCCGCGTGGCGGCCCCCGGGCACATGGACTTCCAGCGCGCTGCGCAACTGGCCGGCGTGCCCGTCGAGGAACTGAAGTCGCTCAATCCGGCGTTCAACCGTCCGGTCATCACACCGGCTCAGGGCGATTCGCTGCTGCTGCCAGCCGACAAGGCCGATGAGTTCGCCGAGAACCTCAAGGCATCCGAGGGTCGGCTGCTCAACTGGCAGACCTATCGGGTGGACCGACCCGAACGCCTCGAGGCCATTGCCCGGCGATTTGGCACCACCGTGAGCCTGCTGCAACAGGTGAACGGCGTAGCGAAGAACGGTCGTCTCAAGGCAGGTTCCACGCTGCTCGTGCCCGGATCGGGCAGCCGCTCGACGTCGCTGGATGTCGCCACCTTCACCCCGCCTGAGTTGCTGCCGGAACGCCGGGGCGTTCATCGCGTCGGTCGTGGCGATACGCTTCACAACATCGCGTCGCGCTACGGGGTGTCCGTGAAGGAACTGATGGCCTGGAACGGACTGAGACAAGAGCGCGTGCGCCCGGGCCAGCGGATCGCCCTGCAACCGCGCAGCGTCTCCCCGAGGCATGCTGCGAAGACGATATCCAAATCCGGTCGCACGGCAGTGGCGCAGAAGTCTCAGGCACGCTCTTCGACTTCGGCCAAGGTGGCCAAGGGACGGGAGCGGAGCGAAACCCGCAAGCCGGTCGCCGCGACCGCCAAGCGTCAGCAGATTGCCCAGCGCCGCTGAAGCGGCGCGCCTTCTGCACCTGTCGGCCGGGCGCAGAACTCCGGCTGGTCGTTCTAAGGTCGTCCCGGCCCGTCGGCGACACCCTCTCCCTCGAAGATGCATTTCACGCTGTGCGTCGACGTCACCCGCCTCGAAGCCGGGTAGTCCCTCCGGCAGGCGTCCGTGGCATGCGGGCAGCGCGGCTGGAAATGACATCCCGCGGGTGGCGCAGTAGGTGACGGCGGATCGCCCCCGAGCCGGCCCTGTCGACTCGTCGCGGCATCGATTCTCGGCACGGCTGCCAGCAGCGCCCGCGTGTAGGGATGGGCCGGCGACGACAGCACTTCGCGAGCCGTCCCCTGCTCCACGATCCGCCCCAGATACATCACCGCGACCTCGTCCGCGAGATATTCGACCACCGACAGGTTGTGCGTGATGAACAGATAGGCCAGCCCCATCTCTGCCTGGATGTCCTTCAGCAGATTCAGGATCTGCGCCTGGACCGACACGTCCAGGGCTGATGTCGGCTCATCGCAGACGAGGACCTGCGGTTCCACGGCCAGCGCCCGAGCGATGGCGATGCGTTGCCGCTGTCCGCCGGAGAACTCGTGCGGGTACCGGCCTTTCGCCGCAACGCCGAGTCCCACTCTCTCCAGCAGCGAATCGATCCTCCGGGAACGCTCGACCGCGCCGATTTCCGGGCAGAGCGCGACCATGCCCTCCTCCAGGATCTCGTTCACGCGCATGCGGGGATCCAGCGACGAGAACGGGTCCTGGAACACCATCTGGAATCCCTTGCGCAGCCGCGCGAGCCTGGACTCGTCGAGGCCGCACAGATCGGTGCCCGCGAACACCACCCGGCCGGCGGTCGGGCGGATCAGCTGCACGATGCTCTTGCCGACCGTGGTCTTGCCACAACCGGATTCGCCGACGAGCGCGACCGTGGTGCCCGGCTCGAGTCGCAGGTCCACACCGTCCACCGCGCGCACGACGGCTGCAGTGCGTCTCAGCAGCCCGCGCTTCACCGGGAAGTGGACCTGGAGCCCCTGAATCTCCAGCAGCGGTGATCCCGATTGCCTCTCGCCCGAAGATCGCGAGGTCACGGCGGCGTCTGACACAGTCGGGAGCGCGGATTCAACCGCCGTGGTGATCTCGGCGCGGCTGCATCGAACCTGCCATGCGTCACTCACCTTTCCGAGCGTCTGCGCCGACTGGCGGCACGCCTCGACCACGCGGTCGCAGCGCGGCGCGAATCGGCAGCCGACAAAAGGCTGCCGAAGGTCGGGGATCGAACCAGGAATACTGGCTAGCCTGCCGTGACGCGCATCGGCGCCGGGCAACGCCCGAAGCAGCATGCGAGCGTAGGGATGCCCGGGCTTGCCGAGAAAATGCCGCGTCGGCGCGGACTCGACGATCTGCCCGGCATACATGACGGCGACGCGGGCGGACATCTGCGCCACGACGGCGAGATCGTGCGTGATGAGCAGCATCGCCATGCCGGTGCGACGCTGCAGGTCGGCGAGAAGATCGAGGACCTGGGCCTGGATCGTCACGTCCAGCGCGGTCGTCGGTTCGTCGGCTATGAGCAGATCGGGCTCGCACGCGAGTGCGATGGCGATCATCACTCGCTGACGCAGACCGCCGGACAACTGAAAGGGGTATTCGTCCAGCCGGCGCGCCGCGTCGGGGATACCGACGGACTCGAACAACTCCTGCGCACGGGCTCTCGCAGCACCGCCCCGCAAGCCGGCATGCCGGACGAGAACCTCTTCCACTTGCTGGCCTACGGGCAGCACCGGATTCAGACTCGTGGCCGGTTCCTGGAAGATCATCGCGATCCGGCGCCCGCGCACTTCCCGCATCTCGCGCTCGGGAAGACTCGCGAGATCCCGGCCGTCGAAGTACACGCCGCCGCCCACGATTCCTGCCCCGTCCGGCAGCAGGCGCATGATGGAAAGCGCGGTCATCGACTTGCCGCACCCGGACTCACCGACCAGCGCGAAGGTCTCGCCCTTGCGAATCTCGAAGGACACCTGATCCACCGCGCGCACAACGTCGTCACCGGCGCCGATCCACGTGGAGAGGCCATCGACACGCAGCAGCGGATCGCCGCTCATGCCACGCTCCTTGTGGAAGCGGCCAGCGCCCGGGCGCGCCGCAGAGCGGCGGCCGGCGATACCTGCTCCCGCATCCTTGGATCCAGCGCGTCCCGCACGGCATCGGCGAACAGGTTGGCGCACAGCACGAGCACGAACATGAACACGAAGGCCGAGAACAGGGACCACCACACGATCGGCTCCCGCGCCATCTCGAGACGCGCAGCGTTGATCATCGTGCCGAAGCTGTTCATCGCAGGGTCGACGCCCACGCCCACATAGGACAGCACCGCCTCGGCCAGCACGAGTGCGCTGAATCCGAGCACGGTCGTGATGATGACGAGATGCAGAACGTTGGGAAGGATATGGCGAAGCATGATCCGCCATGGACTCACCCCGAAGGCCCGGGCCGCCTGGACGTAGTCGAGCTCGCGCAACTTGAGCGTCTCGCCGCGCAGCAGCCGGCACAGCCCGGTCCAGCTCGTCACGCCGAGAATCACGCACAGGAACATGAGCCGGAAGTCGGCGCGTCGGGTGATCGAATCGAAGGTGTCCGCATGCGTGTCCATGTAGACCTGCATCATCAGCACCGACGCAGCAATGAGCAGTACGCCCGGAATGGAACTCAGCGTGGTGTACAGATACTGGATCACGTCATCGACCCAGCCACCGAAGTACCCGGCCATGATGCCCAGGGCGAGCGCGAAGGGCAGCATCACGAGCGTCGTGATCGTGCCGATGACGAGCCCGGTCCGGATGCTCTTCAAGGTGAGGTAGAAGACGTCCTGCCCCACCTTGTCGGTCCCGAGCACATGGTAGTGGCCCGAGAGCACGAGCAGCGGCACGATCACCGCACAGGCCCCGCCGAGCGTCAGCAGGATCGCACGCAATGGCAGCGCGTGTTCGCCGCGCCAGGCCGCCGAGGACACTTCCGCGAAGGTCTCGCCGCTGCGATGGGCCACGTAACCGGTGACGAGTCCGGCGAGTGTTACCCACAGCAGGACGCCCGCGGCCAGACCGCCCAGCGCTCGACGCGCGATATCGGGCACCCGCTCCACATCCGGGTTCTCCAGCAGTCGCCCGCCGTACCGGAGTCGCGGGAAGTCCCTCACCTGAGTGCCGTCTGGCCGAGTGATCGTTTCCTTCACAAAGGCGGTTGCGGCAAACGGTGCCGAGAAGGTGCGCTCCGATCCTTCCCGCAGCGGACGAGCGAACGTATCCAGGACCGAGAGGACTTCCGGTGCGTAGGTGACATCCGCACCGGGCTTGTCCGTCGGTAGGGCCCGGCGATAGTGGAGCGAATCGAGGAGCGCGACCCCCGCATAGAGCGCGAGGACGGTGACGGCCACCATGCCGCCGCGCGAGCGCGCCA